>CAMVAJ010000017.1 GCA_947165425.1 uncultured Clostridia bacterium | reverse complement strand
CAACGGTGTGGCCCCTCTTACCATTAACTTTCTTGCCAGGGGCGGGAGGGTTTTTATCGCGCCGGTCGCCCTGGGCCTCAAATCTTTTTTAATCTTCGCAGCGTAAATAAAACAATAACCGTGTAAACCGCGCCCCTTTATCCCGGCCTGCTTCCGCTGATGCAATAAAAAAAAGAGCCCCGGCTTTCACCGGAGCTCCACATTATTTTACTTTATTCGTCTGCAGGAGGTTTAGTTTCCACTTCCGGCAAGCCCGCGAGGCTCGTCAGAATGCTGGCCACAAAGGCCACTCCACTCACAGAGAGTGCACGGAGCCAGTCGATCTCCGACACTGCTGCCCCAACAACAATCACGCCAGACATCGTCTGTGCAAATGTTTTCACTGCGCGTACCAGCGCAGCCTTGATCCACGCCTTCCAGTCTCTTCCCATGCTTTTCCCCTCCTTAATGTATCTGCGTTAATGGCAGATCTTCGATAACCTGTCTCACTGCTGCAGTTACAACATCATTCCCACCGAGACCGTGGTAAGCCTCATACATCGCAGAAATAGTACCTTTTTTGTTTTTATCGCACCATCCCATGGCCTGCGCCTCCTCGCAGTCCTGCAGGATCTGCCGGCGCAAAAGTGAACGCATCCCACTTTTTAACGCCTCTGTCTCGGCGGCTGCCTGACGCTCCAGCGCCTCGCGTGCTGCCCTTTCTGCTTTGATTTTAGAGCTAACGTGCTTAACAGCCACGCCGAGGCCCGCAATGATGAGGCCGAATACCCACTCGACCCAATACTTAACGACCCACTCTGGCATTTTATCCTCACCTCCTCTCCTCGATCACGTTGGCCCCTGGGAACTGATGCAGCAGCGCAGTCGCCTGATCCTTAGTCAACCCGCTGATGGTAACGGTGTAGAGCACCGTTGTCTCCTGAGCTTTGCCAAGCATAGCCCAGGTCGCCGGCCCGACGATCCCGTCCATAGCCAGGCCATTATCCAGCTGGAACCGCGTCACGGCCGCCTGCGTTGCTTTCCCGAAGTCCCCGTCAATGCCGGCACTGCCGACGTCGTAGCCGCGCACCACCAGCATCTCCTGCAGCTGCCGCACGTATTCCCCTTTGCTCCCGCGCCTGAGCGTCGGCCTGGAATCTGTGCTGGGCTCCGGCATCACATCCTCGCCTCCCTGGTCAAAAGTAACGCCCTTCAGCTCGCCCCACTCTTCCCATTTCTTATTGCTGACCTGGCTCTTAATGACGCCGGTCAGCGTGCCGGAGGCCTCGATTACATACCCGCCGCCGATATACAGCCCCACATGGCTCCGGCGTCCCGTTTTTTCATTAAAACAGAACACGGCCGTCCCGGGCCTGAGCGCCTGCCCATCGGTCCGTTTCCCGCCGGACAGTTTCCCCTTGGCCGTGCAATACTTGTCCCACATTGTGTTGCTTCCGTGGTACATATACCCGCCGAGCTGCTTAAATGCCCAGTAGAACATCCCGCTGCAGTCAGCCACGCGGTGGCCGATCCATTTGGATCCGCTTTTTCTGGCGCTATCACGGTCCGCGTCGGTGGTGGTCTCGATCGCGCGCTGGCGCGCCTCCGTCCACATGACGCCGGCCGTCCCCCAGATATAACCCCATTGCTCGTCAATCGCCTGCTGAAACTTAGCAATCAGATCGGATGCCTGGATCCCCATTTTTATCCCTCCCCCTTGAATATTGGTGTACCAATATGTTATACTGAAATCCGGCCCAGCAGAAAGGAGGGATCCGGATGGAGAAAAAGAAAAGACTGGCCGAGTACAATTATTCTTATCAGAAGGAGAACATTATCAGGCGAGTGGTCAAATTCAATCGAAAAAGCCCGGCAGATCTGCAGCTGCTCACCTGGGCTGAGCAGCAAGGTGCTTTTTCCAGCTATTGTCGCCGCCTGATCCGCGACGACATGGACAAGCGGAATACTAAATAACAGAAAAGCGCCCGGCTGCTGGAACCAGCCGAACGCTAACCGGAGAGCAAAACCCTCACAATCAGTATCATTTTAGCATGCTCTCCAATGATTGACAACACAGGAGGAGAGTCTTATGAGCTATGAAAAACTGAGAAACGAAATTGCCGCTACCCTGCTGCAGTCCCGCAGCTCCGGCGACGTCGCCGCGATTCTTGCTGTAATCGACCAAATATCCAGTGGTTATGAGATTTCAAAGAGAAGCACTGACCTGATCGTTGCGGAAGAGTTTCCGCAGATCATCAAAATGTATGTAGCCTCGCTCGCAGTCGAGAACAAATCCCGCTGCACCACCGAAGGTTATCTCCGGACCCTTCGCGCATTTTTTGACAGCGTTCGCAAGCCTTTTGACGCCGTCACCACCAACGACATCCGTGCCTATCTCTACACCTACCAGCAACAGCGCGGCATCAAGAACAGCAGTCTCGACCACATCAGGACTGTGATCAACGGCTTTTATGCCTGGTGCGTCCGTGAAGAATACCTCGTCCGCAACCCGGCCGCCAAGATTGCAAAAATCAAGTCCGGCCCTGTCAATCGTCCCAGAATGACCGCCCTGGAGCTTGAGACCCTCCGTCACGCCTGCAGCACACCCAGGGAAAAAGCCCTTGTGGATGTGCTGTACTCCACCGGCATCCGTGTGTCGGAGCTAACTGCCCTGCAAAAAAGCGATGTTAATTTTGATGATCTGACCGTTATCATCCAGCACGGAAAAGGCGATAAGCGCCGCGTGTCCTATCTTAATCCGGAAGCTGTCGTATCCCTCAAAGCCTACCTTGCCTCCCGTACCGACGACTGTCCGCACGTCTTCGTTTCTGATCGGAAGCCGGCGCACCCGCTGACCAAGGAAGCCGTCGAGCAGGCCCTGGATAAGATCGCTGCCCGGACATCGATCACGGCCAACGTCACCCCGCACGCCATGCGCCGCACCACTGGCACATTGTCCCTCCGTCGTGGAATGCCGGTCGAACAGGTGCAGCGGCTCCTGGGTCACGCGAATATCAGCACCACCCTGACCTGTTATGCTCAGGTTGATGACAGTGCCGTCCAGGATGCACACACGAAGTTCACCGCCTGACTCGGATACAAAACCAGCCTCCCGGAGCGCCCGGGAGGCTATTCTTTTGCCTGTTCTTACTTCACATTATTTGGATAATGCGAAGTAACTCACTCCGCATCCTGCATGGCTCTGAGCTGCATCTCGTCCAGTATCCGGTGCATCAGCTCGATCAGCTCCGGTATGGACAGCTCGCCAAGGTCAAAATCACTCAGCTGCATGGACATAGCACTGATGCATCACAGGCTCGCCCTTACTGCTCAACAGGATCGCCCCGTGTTCCGGAAGCTCGCTGATGGCAGCGGCAGCCAGCACATCATGGTATTTACTTTCACCCTTCAACCGGGCTTTGTCCTGATCCGCGTCATAGGCAAAATGGACGATATGCCCATATTCGCCATTCGCGTACTTCTGAAGTTCAACAACATAATACTGATACATACCTTTAATCCTCCTTTGCATTCAAAGCATTGATGATAGCATCAATGCTGGTTTCCGTCGCGTTATCGCCGGGTCTGACCGTCTCTCCGGCAATAATTACTGTGCTTGCGATGTAAACCCGTCCGGCATGGCTCAGAGCCTCTCCTGCCTGATAGGTTTTCGTTGCCGTAAACGGCACGGGTTCCGCCGCACCTGTTGCCTGGTCAAGTTCAGTCTGCAGCCGATTGACCTTGCCCTCTTCCTTGAGTGGATACTTTCGCTTCACAATCTTGAGCATCGTCTTCCTCCCATAAACTCTGGTAATACAGATCCATCCGTCTCAGCATCTGTTTACCGTCTCCTTTGCTGGCACAGTTTCGCCAGCACTGATAACTTTGATCTACTTTCTCACGGCTTATTTCACCTCTTTTGCACTTTTGCGCCAGTCTGTAGTATTTCCGTCTCGCTGCTTTGACCCGGCCCGTGTCAACCGTCATCACAACTTTGCCCGTCCCGGTAAGCCTGTAATCGTAACCAAGCCACGGAAATCCTTTGTGCAGCGAGGTAATCCGGGTTTTCTTCGGATGAACTTCAAACCCTATTTCCGCGAGCTTGCCTTTGATGATCTCCAGCCAATCCTCCAACTGCTTGTAGTTGTCGCTGATAAGCACCATGTCATCCATGTACCTCGAATAATACTTTACCCGGAGCCGTTCTTTGATAAAGTGATCCAGAGGATCAAGCAGCGAGATCCCGGCGATCTGAATGATCTGGCTCCCTGGGTTAAACCCAATGTCTCCCGGAAACCCGTCAAGGATATCAGCAGCCCGTTTAGCTTCATTCTCTGGCAGTTTTCTGGCAAACATTTCTTTGACCACATCGTGCCGCATTGAATCATAATATTTCCTGATATCAATCTTCAGCACAAATCCTGCCGCTCCGTGTTTCCGATAGTACCGTTCCATGTGGCACTTCATGCGTTCCCGTGAGAAATCAGCTCCTTTGCCTTTCTGGCAAGCCCCATTGTCGTAGATAAAACTTTTAACCATCTTTGGATAGATCGCCACATCGTTCAGGCTTCTCTGATAAACCCTGTCGCGAAAGGCAATGCTCATGATCTGCCTTTCCTTCGGGTATTTGAGTACAAAATACTTGTGACCCCGTTCTTTGTAAGTCCCCGATTCGAGTTCATCGCTTAACTTTGTAACCTCTGCAACTCCGTTCAGCACAAACCACGCAACGCTGTCCTTCCACAATACGCCGCGTTTGCATTTCATCATTGAGTTCCAAAGCGCCTCGAATCCTATAATGTAATCTTCTGTCTTCTCCATACCATAATACAACCGTGTATAGCAGTACCGGGACGAATCCCGACTGCATCAGCTGCTCATTGTTCGCCTTACGGCAAGGGTTCGGCTCCTTGTGTCAATATCGCTCCTGCGGCGTCTCACTGTGTGAAACCCATTTGCAGGAGGACAGTTAGGCACAATCCGCGAGAGCGGCATAGCTGTTGTTCGCGTTGTTGTTGTTGAGGTTGCCGCCGGAATTGATGTACCACGCGTTGTTCGAGTTGCCGCGATTAGCAGACCGCAGCCGAACAACAGCCGCCGATTATAGCCTACACCCTTATTTATGTAAATCGCTTACGGCTGACCGTAGCGCTTTACATCGCTTTCTTTCCATGCTTGCAGCAGGTTTCTGACCTCTGTTATCATTCCGCTCCAGTATTTCATTCTCTTCTTTCGAAGTTTGAAAACAGCCTTGGCGATGCCAATATAGGCCATCATCTCATCACATAAGAGAATGCTTTCTTCCTGAAGTCTATAGCGGATCGCGCGGTTTTCGCTGTTCGTCTCTGCGTGTACTTTGTTCGCGGCCCACGATTTTGCATAAATGTCGTAGGCACAGTTTCTGATCCTGTTAATGAGTTCGACGTCAACTTCTGGGTCAAAGACTTTCGGGTTCTTTAAGATCAGAGCCGTGTACGCAGCGAGAGCCTGCGCTTTAACATGGACTTCGAGCCGGCCTTTATGTCTTAATGGTTCTGCTACACTCATTGTTCTCCTTTCTGGGGGCGCTTACGCGCCCCTATTGCTGATTACGAGATTACACAAGCCGCGAGAGCGGCATAGCTGTAGGTCGCGTAGTGGACGTTGTTGAGGTAACCGCCGGAATAGATGTACCACGCGTAGTTCGAGTAGCCGCGATAAGCAGACCGCAGCCGAACAACAGCCGCCGAACCAGTAGGAGCGTTAATCCTCCGAATCTTCCGTGCTTCATTGGTCGCATTGCTCGGCTCATCCAGCCCGGTAATATCTTTCCAGTACGGGAAGTAAGGCCCCTCGGCATCTGCCAACTGCGGTACGCCGTAAACCTCTTCCACAGACTGAAGGAAGAACCTGTCCACAGTCGTGTCGATCACGCCGCCGTCCGTCACAGTATTACAGGCTGTTTTGATCTTCACCGGATTGACAACTGCGAGGAAATCAGCATCCAGCCCAGCCATAAATCCGGCTCTGGTAGCCAGCTGGCTCGGTGCCTTGTCTCCAAGGTGCTGTTCCTCCCACCATTCCCCAGCAGGAGCTGCGCTGTTCAGCCACTGCCGCTTTCCGCTGTGGCTCCAGCGGTTGTAACCATCCGTCAACACACTGCGGTTGTTGATTCCGCACTTATGCACACTGTCGTAAGTTGTCGGTATTGCGTCCCCAGCCTCCAGTTCCAGAGCTGTGTATGTACTCCCGGTCTTTCCCCAGTAATACCAGCCCTCCAGCGCGTTCGGCTCTTCCGTCAGATCCACGACAGTGTTTTCAGCCGCGTCGAACTGGATATCCTCAATGCTGCAGTATTTCATTCCCAGCCAAAGGCCCGGATGCTTCGTGCCGTCCGCCCATTCGCACTCGCGGTCATTGTCCAGCACGACCCACGGCATATCGTAAACAGTGCCGCCAAGTGTGTAGTGCGTGATAAACTCATCGCCGACATTGTATAGGGCGCGAGCCTTGCCAGCCTTGACGTTGGCCTGAACCTTTTGCCAGTCATCGTTGGCGTACGCCTGTACCAGCTGGTTCAAATGGGCGTTCCGCGCCGCCAGCTGCGTATGGATCGACCTCAGCGTCTGATCTTTGATAAAAACCTTAACCTCGCTCATGCTGTTGCCTCCCTTTCAAGCAGCTCTCGCACCAGCAGGTCGAGATTGCTGTTTTCGTCCACAAGATCCTGCAAGATCAGCTGGCCAGAGTCATCACCCGGCAGCATATCAATCATCAGGTCAAACATTTCTTCGGTCAGGATGCTGTTATCATCAACGAGCTGGACAAACTTCTGAGCCGTGCTGTCCAGTGCCACATCTCCCAGCATCCCAGCCGTATCGGCAGCCTGTCCGGCCCAATACTTTGCGCTGTCCTGATACTGAGGTTCGGTGCTTTCAACCGGATCGCCGGAGGCATCTTCTCCATCTGCCCATTTCTTGGCCTGCTCCGCATGATAGTTTGCATTATTGCCAATAAGCGAAGTATTGTCCGTCCCGTCCAGGTGCTTTCCTTCCGCATATCCCCGGGCCAGATCAGCAGCATCCTTCGCAGCATCCACCTTGCCCTGGATCGCCCGCCGGGTGGCCACCTCGCCGGCGATCTCGTCATAATCCGCGCTCGTGATCACATAATCCTCGCCCGGATCTCCCTTCGGCCCCTGGATGCCCTGGGGGCCCTGCACACCCTGGATGCCCTGCGGTCCCTGAGGACCGGTCGCGCCGGTGTCACCCTTGTCGCCCTTCTGCCCCTCCGGGATCCCGAACGTAAACGTCCCGCCCGAATAGGCAGCCGTTGCCGGGCTCCCGGGTGCCAGCGTCTCAGCCACCGCCTCCGGATGCTCAAGCAGCTCCGCGGCAGCCTCGGCCCGCTCCGTCAGCTCCGTCACGTCCTGGACAAAGCTCCGGACCGGATCCGGATTCTCCCCGGACCCATCCAGCGCGTCATCCACCATCGTGTCAAAAATGTAGCTCTTGGCGATCACAGTACCCTGGTAGAGAATCACCTCCACCTTTCCACGGCCCTTCACGCCCAGATCGCTGCTGGCAATCATCCAGCACACGACCCCATCCTGGATCGTGATCTGGCTCGGCGGCACAGGATAGCCCACATCATCCCCATACCGCCGGTGGATGACCGCCACCGTGGCGTCCGGATACATGGCCAGATCCGCAGCCGTCTCCCCGAACCGGAGCGTCCGGTGTTCGTTTTCTCCCAGGCGGCCGATGTGATTCAGCCCCCGGGTGACGTCGAGGTAACGCATTGTCTCTCCCTCCTTTTAATTAAAAAGCCGGCCACCCGGCCGGCTCCTGCGTCAATAGATCAAAAACACCATGTGCACCCGGAAATATCCGGCCGGCAGATCTGCGTTAAGCCGCAGTGTGACGTCCCCGGAGGATGCACTGATGCTGATGCCCTTGCTTTGGTATACTCGGTATGCCTCATTCAGCAGCGGCTCATACACTGCCATCACCGGCCGCACCCCTTCGGCCAGCGTAAAGATCACGTCTCCGTCCTGCATTGCTTCCGTCGCCCTGGGCATCATGCTCAGCTCAAGCATATGCCCACACTTCCACATCCGCAGCGTCGCGCTGGTGGAAATCTTTGTATTGACATTGCTGACCAGTCCGGCACTCACCGCTCCGCTGATGCTGTTGCACAGTTCTTCCAGGCTCATACCCAGGTTGGTCATCACCTGGGCCTGCTCCGAAGCGCTCAGCGTCTGCTGACTGATGGTCAACACATTGCGCTCCAGTTTGTTTTTAAGATTGGCGCCGTAGAGCGTCTCGCAGGTCACCGCAGCCTGGCTGCCGTCGATAAATTCCATGCCGTACTCATCGCCCGCGTACCCGTTGGCGATGCTGATCGGATTGGTCACGGCTGCGGCCCGCACCTGATAGATATAATTCTCATCTGCCTCATAGGGCCGTCCGGCAGCCTCCGTAGCGGCCAGGTTGGCCGGCGTATAAAGCATCCGGTCGATCCAGCTGGTGGCTACCCCGGTGCTCAGATTGATTTCATCCGCGTAGCTGCCCACCTGGCAGAGCCCAAACGCGAAATAATTGGCCATGATGCTGGCCAGGTCGATCGCGTCCTCCCGGTAGCTCTCAAAAGCCCCGCCGGGCAGCTCCGCCTGCATGTCGCTCCAGGTGGTGTAGATCGCGGTGCTCGCCGCCGCCCCGCCGCTCACATGTACAAACCCGTCCGCCGGCACCTGGAAAAGCCCGCTGCTGCTGGGCGTCAGAGACGTCCTGGCTCCGTTCTCGGTCGCGCTCCACTGGATCCCGGTGTAGGCCCCCACAATCCGGTATCCGTACTCATCCGAATACCTCACCACCCGGGCGTATCCCGCTGCGGGTTCGTAAAGGTTCCAGCCCGTAGCCACAAACCGCTGCGGCGTGCTCTGTACGATGGTCCCGCGCGCCTCCGGGGCGTAATAGATCGTCAGTGTGTCTCCCGCCGCGGGCGTCCCGGTCACCGTTACGCCATACAGCGCCGGATCCATACTCCAGCTGCTGCCGCTGTATGTCAGCATGGTAATCAACTCTTCGGTCGGCTGCGCATAAGCCAGATAGGTTTCCCGGTCGATGTCCAGCTCCAGTGCCGTGTTGCTGCTGGTGACGGTCAGCACCTCCTCGCTCCGTCCGGTCCAGTCCCGGTGCCCGCGCACCGCAATCAGCCAGGCATCGCCGCTCTGCAGGGCGGCCCCGCCGGCGGTCGTCCGCCGCAGATAGGTGCCCACGCTCCGCTGGGTCTGATCGCTCCGCAGGTTGCCGGCATAGGGCACCTCCTCAATCTCGATGTTCCCAGCTGCATCAGGGTTCTCCCCGTTCACAGTTTTGGGCCGGCCGCCCACCTCGGCATCCAGGATGTCCGCGTTTTCGTTCAGCAGCGCAATGTCCGGCGCTTCCCCGGTCGCCGGCTTGTTCAGCTCCAAAAGGCTCGTCTTTGTCGCCATTATTCAATCCCTCCTCACGCGGTCCGCCGCCAGAAGTGCACGCTGCCGCTGCCGGCCCCGGCCTCCCAGCTCCGTCCGCCGGTTTTCAGCTCGTTCCAGCTGGCCGTGATCCGCACCTCGGCCCACGTGCCAAACCCAATCGCCGGCGCCGTGTCGCTCGTCGTGGCCACGATCACGCCCACGGGATAAAGCGCCTGGATGGCCGCCTGGATCGTCGCGGCACCCTCCGTTCCGCTGACCGGGATCGTGCTGCCGTTCGCATTCTGCAGGCCGGCGATGGCCTCGCTGATCTTCACCGCACCGCTTTCCCCGCTGACCGGGATATCCGCACCCGTCTGCCCGTCCACCCGATCCAGCACGTCACCCACGGTCTCCGCGTCCTGGGCTCCACTCACCGGGATATGACTCGCGTACAGCAGCACCACGCCCTGGGCGTCGCTCGTCTGCCCGTCCACCGTCACCTGGGGCCGCACGTTCCGCAGCGCCTCTCCAACGGCCGCGGCATCGGCCGCCTGCCCGGCGATGGACAGCGTGTCATCGATCGGCACCGTGATGATGCTGCTGTCCTCCACCGTCACATTGATTACCTGCTCATTCAAATCCGCCATCTGATCACACCTCTCTCAGTACGCCCAGCAGCGTCAGCGTGCTCTTGAGCACGATAGGCGTCCGGACAACGTTCCCGTCCTTAATCTCTCCATCAACCCGGTAAGGGCCGATGAAGTACCGAATTTCAGTATTATACTGCCCGGGAGGCAGGGTGTCCGTGTCGCTGTTGTGGAACTCAATCCGAATCACGCCATTGCCCAGTGTCTCGTCGTCCAGCGCATACTCCCGCTCGATCACATTCTTGCCGGCGTTGTCCTGCACGGTGTACAGGGCCCGGTCCACCGCATCAAAGGGTTCCCCGCTCGACCGGCTGGCCGCCACCCGGTAGCTCCCCGTGTCGCCACAGTGCATCGTCACCGCCGCGTTGGCAGGATTCACCTCAAACATAGGCTCACTCCTTCCGCAGCCGGGCCTGCGTGTGCCCGTCCAGGCCGATCTTGATCATCTGCAGACTGGTGTACCCGGCCCAGCTCGCATCCGGGCTCCCCGGCATCCGGGCGATCATCCGGGCCGTCTTGGCCGGATCCCCGACCGCCGCCATGGCCTGCATCATCGTGGTCCCGTCGTTCCACATGATCCACAGGTCACCCCCGGCGATCGCCGCGGAGGCATCCAGGATCGTCCCGTCCGCCATCTCGATGTGCCGCGCCGGCCTCTCCGGTGCGGCTGCCGCCTTTTTCGTCCGTGCCATCCTCACATCTCCCCTCCAGGTCCAATCTCCTCTTTCTTGCCCGCCGTCAGCTCCGCCGCCTCCCGCAGCTTCCGCAGCTCGGCCAGCTCCGCCTCCATCTTCCCGGCCTCCTGCCGGATCCAGGCCAGCTGCTCCAGGCAGCTGCACAGCGTTTTCATGGTTTCATAACCGCTTTCAATCTGCATGTGCTGCAGCTTCCCCGCTGCGCTCATCGCCACATCCGCCACCGTCAGCCGGCGTCCGTCCGCGTCCATCCGCATCCCCCTTTTAGTTATTGATTACGATATAACCCTCTTCTGTGTGCCCGTGCACACTGAACCGCACGGCCAGATACCCGGGAGCATAAATGTTTGCCTTGCTGATCGCACCCAGGTTGAGCTTCCCGGCGGTCGAATATCCCGCGTTGCTGTCGTAGCTCGCCGGCTGGGCCGCCCGGCTGAATTGGCTATGGGTGACCTCCCACTGGCTGCTGGCATCCACCCACAGATATTTGCCCGTGTTATACCGGGTCTCCCCGCCGTCCAAATTGGCGTATACATAAAACCCGGCCCAGTGATCATCCCAGGTAATGTCGCTCGTCCGGACATCAAACAGGGCCGCCCTCACGGTGTTGCCCTGCGGGGAGGCCGTCACCGTATATTCGCCACCGCTCCACATTCCCGCCAGAGCAGTGGCCCGGCTAAAATTTCCCGCGTCCGTCCATATATCCGGATGCGCATAAGTCGTGTACTGCAATTTGTAAACGTTGTTTGTCGGCCCTGCGATCTGCACGGCCTTGACGCCGTTGGGCAGGCTTAGGCAGTCCACCCCGGCCACCTCAAAGGCGTTCCGGGCAGCCACCTTATAAAAGCTCGCCGTGCCGCGCTCGCTGCTGATCCCCTGCACCGTGATGCTCATCGCGGCCAGGTCGCTCGCCGTGATACTGTCTGCCTCCAGGCGGCTGATTCTCGCCCGCGCGCTGTCCAGCTCCGCTATGCTTGCTTTCCCGGCAATCACCACGTCGTAGTCCCTAAAAACCCCGTCGACATACTTTTTCTTGTCGCCGATCCACACCTTGCTGGCGTTGATCCACGCCACGCTGCCAAGGCTTTCATTGATCTCCGCGCAGATCTCGGCCACGTCGATCACGTCGCCGTCCTTGGTCTCCTTGACCACCATGGACACCTTCCGGGCGGCCACCTCCACGGCGCCCCGCAGCTCCTGGCCCTCCTGCGTCCGGTCCAGCACCTCCTGCAGGATCCGCTCCTCGTTGACGTCAATCTGGGCCTGCTGGGCGATCAGGTCGCCCACCGCCTTGGTCACCGTCTGGTGGATGCCTTCGCCGTCCACCAGGATCTGGCTCACCCGGCTCCAGTCCTGCGCGGCTCCCGGCCCGGCCACAGCCTCGGCCACCATAGCCACATGGTCTTCCGTGTCGACGAACCAGGCGTGATCCTCTCCGCTGTTTTTGGCCCCTGCCCGTCCGCCTTTGGCGCTGCTGGCCTTGTCGCTTTTGATGATCGACGCCAGATCCTCCGGCGTATTGGCCATCGTCACGGTCACCCGCTCCGGCTCCCGCTCGGCGTCCGGCCACTGCAGCTTGGTGATCCGCTCCACGATCGTGCTGCCGAATTCCGGCAGCGGCACCCGGCACACCTTCCCGATCCGCAGCCGGTCCAGCGGTTCTCCTGTGCTCTCGCTATAATCCAGCCCGCTAATGGTCACCGTCACCTGCGGCTCCGCGTGCTTTTCCAGCCGCTCCCACGCCCAAGCTCTCAGCTGCGCCTCCGTGCTCAGGCTGCTGTCCGTCTCCACCTTGGCAACAATGCCGTACAGTCCCTCGTTTTTGCTCAGGTACCGCTCCGGCAACCGCAGGTCGTTTTTGCCGATCGGATAAAAACGTGTGTACATTCCCGCCAGACTGACACTCGTCTGCATGGTCGCGATGTTCCGGCGCATCCGCATCTCGGCGCTCACCGCGGTCTCCCGCGGCATGATGCTCAGGCGAAAAGGGATGTGGCTGAAATCATAGCTCCACTCGGCACCCTCCAGCGTGGAGCACACCGTTTCCACGGCCTCGAACACCGTGTCCCCGTTAAACTCAAACCCAGCCCTTCCGGAAAAGCCGAAATTCCACAGCTCCCACACGCTTTGCCAGCTCAGGGCGTACACGATGGCAGTCCGGCAGCTGACCGTGTCGCTGCCCCCGCCCATGTCCGCCGGCCCCACTTCATCCGCCAGCACCTTGTCCCTGAGCGCGTTGATCAAGTGTTCCATCGTGATGATGGCGGTTTCCGTCTCCACGGCCCGCCGGATCTCCTTTACGCGCCATACAATCTCGCTACCCGGCCCGCTGCTGATCCGCGCCCAGTCTCCCACGTTCACCGCGCCGATCAGCGCCGTGTCCGCGGTCCAGGTCACGCTTCCGCCCCGCTCCTCCAGCGCCACCTGCCGGCTCTCCGGCCGGATCTGCGCCTTCTGCGCGCTCAGGCTGCCCGCCTGATAAATCGTGATCACAGCCACCGCCCCCTCGCGCTCACGGTCATCCGCACGGCGCGGGTGGCCCGCACGGTGCACCAGGCCGCCCCGGGCGCAGCGATCAGGTCGTCATCACTCTCCGGCGTCCGCGCAAGCATCGCAGACCGGTACACGCCGGAAGCGCTCCGGATCCGGATCCGCAGCAGCCCATCCTCGTCGTGATCGATCACCAGCGCCTCGCCGCCCCGCAGCCCCAGGGCCTCAAAGCTCATCGCCCCTCCGGCCGTCAGGCTCACCCGCGGAATCTCCGCGCCGCTCGCGTTGGCCACCGTGATGTCCAGCGGGCACTCCGCGTTTCCCGGCACCAGCACGCTGATGCCTCCGCTGTCCGTCGCCGGCGTGGTCGCCTCGTTCGCGGCCTCGTCCTCCCAGTAGGGCCGGCCGTAGGCCCGGAACACCAGTGCAAACTCATTCGTCCAGGCCCGCACGTTGCCCATCCCGGGCGCCTGGGCCAGCACCACCCGCAGCCGCCGTCCGGCCCGGTGCCCGAGGGTCAGCCAACCGCCCCCGGCGGCCCAGCTGTTCACGGCCTCCAGCACGTCCTCGCGCCCCTGCAGGTCCGTCTTTTTGATGTTAATCCCAAACCGCACCGTCACATCCAAACAATCCCGCCGCCGGGAGGTGATCCGCTGCCCGCTTCCCCGGCCCCGGTTCACGCCGGTGATCTGCTCCCGGCCCGTCGCTTCGTCGATCCCCTGGATGATGATCCGCTCATCGACCTCGTCCAGCTGCGCCCCGTTCAGCGCCACACGCCGGCTCAGTATCATGCTGCTTCACCTCACACTATCTCTCTCGCCACGCTCTGGCTCACATAGGGCGCCAGCAGGCTCCCGGCCTTCTGTCCGTCGATGGTCACTACGATGTTCGATACCCCGTTGCGCACCGCCGCTGCCATCAGCGCCGGAAGCCCCTTCAGCGTATTGCTGGCATTGTCCAGGCTCTGGCTGGCCCCGTTCATCCCGCCGATCTCGCTGAAAATCTCCGCAGGGATGTCCTCATAGCTTCGCCAGCTGTCGTCCGGCGTCCGCTGGATAAAGTTGTTGATCCGCGTTTCCAGCTCGTCAAACAGGCCCTCAAATCCCTTAAAGGCGCCCTCGTAGGCGTTCCATTCGTCGTCTGAAAAGTCCTGATCATCCCGGAACGCATCCCAGAAAATCTCCGCGGCTTGCCGCTGCTGCTCCGTCAGGTTCAGCTCCTGCCCGTTCCCCTCGCGGATCGGACTCACCGCCGGCGCCGCCTCCTGGGTGATCTCGTCGATCGTCCCCTGATCGTTCACCAGTCCGGCCAGCAGCAGCCGCAGCCCCCGCTGGTTCTGCTCCCGGGTGTTCCTCGTCACGCTCGGCGCCGCCTCGGCTGCCATGTCCATGATGGCCTGGTTCTCCGCGTCCTTCTTCCGGTTGGCCTCCTTCAGCCGGTCCCACATCGGCACGCCGTACAGCACGGCGGATCCCGCCACGCCCTTCCAGCTCGTCAGAAAATTCGCGATTGCCGTGGAGATGGCCCCGGCATTCACGACGCCCGTCGCCGTCCCGGCCGCGCTTCCCGCCGCCGTCGCTGCCGTCGCCGCGCTTCCGGCCGCCGTAGCCGCGTCCCCGGCGGCCTTCCCTTTCCCAAACATTCCAAAAATGCCGCCGGCGTTTTTCACCAGGGCGATGTTTGCGGCCAGGGCGGCCAGCTTTCCGATGGCGCCGGCGATCTCGCCCCCGGCCCACACCGCCAGCAGTGCCTTGAACCCGGTAACCACCTTGTCGATGTTGTCCTCCTGGGTGAACCATTCCAGCGCGTCGCTGATCCCGCTCAGCACCGTCCCCAGCATCCGCACGGTTCCATCCTCGCTGTTCTGCAGCTCGCCTCCGATCTCGTCCAGCGTCCGGATGCCCTCGCTCAGCGCCGTCCCCAGATCCTCAAAGAACTCCTTCAGCCCGTCCTTTACTTCCTGCAGCGCCGCGTCCCGGTCCTCCTGGTTTTCCGCCTTCATGAAGTCGTTCAGCGCGCTCAGGATCCCCTGGGCATCCCCGGTCAGCTCCAGCCCAAGCTCGCCGAAGGCCCCCGCCAGGAAGCTCGATTTAAAGGCGCTCCACATGGTGTTGATGCCGTTCACCTTCACCCACAGATCGTTCATCGTCTGCAGCTGCTCGTCGTCCAGCCCGAACCCGCCGGCCTCCGCGTCGTACTTCTCCAGCCCGCCCAGCACCGCGTCCAGATTGGAGACGAACCAGTTCACGCTCTGGCTTTTTTTCGTTCCGAAGATATTGCCCATCAGGTCGTCATAGGCGCTCTGGCTCAGCTCGCCCTTCAGCTCCTTCAGCCGCTTCAGCACCAACTCGGTAAATTCAATAGAGTTGCTGTAGTTCACATCGCTCAGCCCCAGCAGCTCCGCAATGTTCTTGTCCTTCCCGCCGAAGGACAGCATATTCACCAGCGTGATAAAGTCGTTAAAACTCCCCGCCGCGTCGCTGATGGCGTTGTCCCACTGCTGGATCTGCCCCGCGCTGCTTCCGTAGTAGCTGGCCAGGTCGGTCCAGTTGTTCGCCCTGGCGGCCACCTCGGTCACGCTCTGCCACACCTCCGTGGCCGCGCTCTTGACCGTGCCCAGCATCCCCTTGAACGTGTCGCTCAGGAACCCGCTGATGGCCAGCCCGGCGCTCCCGATGCTCTCCAGGCTCTCGGCAAAGCTCCGCACCTCGACATTTGACTGCTTAACCTCTTCCGTCACATCGCCGAACTCGTCCCCGGTCTTATCCAGCTCGTTCTTCATATTGGCCAGGACCGTCCGGGCGCTGTTCAGCTTCGTGGTGTACTGGGCCACCGCGTCCTCGTTGTCCCCGTACTTCTTTTTGACCTCGTCCAGCGCGTCCCGGCAGGCCTTCACGATCTTTTCCTGCGCTGCGATTTGCTTCTGCAGGCTCTTTGCCTTCACCTCGGCCTTCTGCTGGGCCGTCGCGTTCTTCCCCAGCTCCGCGGTCTCGGCCTTCATCTCGCTCCGCAGGGTCCGCAGGTCCCGCTGGGCGCTCTTGATGGCGCTGGAGTATTGTTTTTCCCCCTCCAGCTCGATCTTAGTCTTGATTTTGTTCTCGTCCGCCACCCTGCTCACTTCCTCACAGATCGTTCACCGTCGGCCGCTTCGGCTTTTTGATCCTGTGCAGCTGCCGGTCGTACTCTCCCCTCATGAAAAACATATCCATCACGAAACCCGGCTCCATCCATCGGGCCTCGTCCACAGGGATCCCGGCGATCAGGCCATACCCGTATATCTCCCGGGCGGTTATCTGTCGCCGGCCCTCCCGTTTTTTCCGTCAAAATCATCCTCCGGCAGCGTCCCCTCGGGATCCTTTTCCCGGCTCTCCACCTTCCGGCCGGTGCTCCGGCGGATCTCTGCGCGCATCTCCGCGCCCAGGTTCCGCATTTCAGCCAGCGTCAGCCCCAGCACCTCGCTGCCGTCCGTCAGCCCGGCCGGCTCCCGGTGCTGCTCCCGGGCCCGCTTCTTTTCCGTCGCGTTCACCATAATGGCGAACAGCTTCCGCATGCTGCTGGCCTGCTTTCTGCCCGTCAGCGCCGCGTCCATCTCCTCCAGTCCGCCAAAGACCTCCTCGATGTCCTCCAGCGCCTGCACGTCAAAGCTCAGCTCGTATTCCCTGTTGTCGATTTTCACCCTTGTCATCTGTTGACTTCCCCTTTCTGATCAGTCCCCAAAACCGGTAAAACCGGGGGCGGAACCCGCAACCCCCCTCGGGTTCCTGTCAGTTCCGCCCCCGTTTCCGCTCTTCTCAGCTCTGGATGCCGGCCTTGCCCTTCAGCCAGGTCTCGCAGGCCGCCAGCGTCGCGCAGTCGAACATGATCCGACGGAAGTGATACTCCCCGTTCGTCACCTCGGCCGCCTCCGTCTGCACCGCCAGGCCGTTGCCGCTGATGGTTTCGGTCTGGTACTCGATGTTCTTCCCCTTGGTCCGCACGCTGTCGCTCTCCAGGCCCATCTGCATCTTTTCCAGCCACACGCCGCGGAACAGCTTCGTCCCGTCATCCGCGTCCTTCTCGTACACCGCGAAGCCGATGCCCACATAGGGGCTCGCGCTCGTGATCTCAAGATACTCATTGGTCTCCCCGACCCGCAGCCAACCCAGGATGTCCGCGGCCACCTCCTTGTCCAGCTGCGCCAGCTCCAGGCTCAGCTCGACATCGGTGATGTCATTGTCCCGGGCGATCGGATGATCGTCCGCGTCCATCCGGCCGCTGTCCCGGGTCACGTTGTAGTCCACGTTGACCATCCGGTCCTTGACCATCCGCCCGCCGGTATAAACGCAGGCCGCGCCCTCGCCGCCGCTGGCGAACTTGCCATACGTAAAATCCCTGACACCGATTTTCATCTCTTACTTCCCTCCGTTTCTGGCCTCCGCAATGATCCGGAGGTGCTCCTCCTCCATCGCGGCATACACGACCCGCTCGGCCGCTTTTGTGTTCCCTGTAATAAACCGGTCGCCGCTCTTCGGCCCCCGTTCGCCCCCATGGCCGTAGTTGGTCACGTAGGCCTTAGTCGCGTTCCGTGCGCCTTTGGAGTCCGTCTCCAGGGGGTAAACCTCGATGCTCCCGCCGTCCAGGTTCTCCCGGAAGGCAGTCGTCCCGACGCTCCGCAGCATCTCCCCGGTCCTCGAGTGTCTTTTGTCCTCGATATTCCGGGTCCACCAGCCCACGGCGACCTCGCCGCCCTTCTCCAGCAGCCGGCGGACGCCCTGCCGGGTCATCCGGCCCAGCACGTTCTCCGCGGCCTTAAAGCCGTCATAGCTGAACCGCGCCATGTTTCACTCCCCCTGCCCGATGTCCTCCGGCCCCCAGTCTGCCTCGCAGTGCCACCGCCAGATCACCTGGTCGATGTTGTACGCATACCGTCTCTCCGGCATGCTCCAGGCAAAGGCGCCCTCGTCGGCCCATCCGTTCATCACGGCGTTCACGGCGGCCAGGATCTCCGTCCCGCTGCCCTGGCAGCAGATCCACACATCCAGCTGCACCGCCATGGCCACCAGCTTCCCGTCGCAGTAAAATCCCCGGCTTCCGGTCATCTCGACGCAGCCGGTGTCGCCCTGGGCGTCCTCGCTCACCGCGTCCCGGTCCCAGGTGATCTCCGGCAGCGCCTCCCGCAGCGTGTCCAGCATCCGGTCGATCCTGTCCATCCGATCACCTGCCTCCTCCGGTCACCGCCCGGCATTTAATCCGCATATAGTCCAGCATATACCCCAAGCCATTGACCTCAAGGATGTCATACGTGGTCCGGTGATGCCGCAGCCGCCAGGTGGCGTCCACGTCCTCCCGCCACCGGATGGTGAAGGTCACCACATCCTCGGCGTGGGCCGCGTGGGCCTCGAAAAACTCCCGGCCGCTGACGTCGCTTTTTGCCGCCGCCACGGTGGCGGCCTCCGTATAGGTCACGCCCCGCTGCTGTGCCGTGTTCCGGCCGCTTTCCCGGCCGTCCGGCCGCATCAGCGTCACCTGCGTCCGCAGGTCCCCGGCTTTAATGCTCATGCCGATCCCCCCTTCGGGGGACGCAGCTGGTGCACGCTGGACACGATGTACAGCGGGATCCCCGCCGCCATGTCCGCGTTGCCGCGATTGTCATACATCCAGGCGGCCAGGTTGGCCACCCAGAAGTCGTACAGCTCCTCCGGCTCGCTTCCGGGCGGGACGCCCGCGCTCTGATACCATCCCACGGCGGCCTGCAGGCACATCTCCAGCGCGGTGCTGTCCGCCTCCGGATCCGCGCCGGCAAAGCGCCTCACCGCCTCCAGATCCACCATTGCCTGTCAGCCCCCTTTCCTTTCATGGTTGCCCGGGGCGGTCGTCCCGCCCCGGGTTCCGGTCCTTATTCCGACGGCAGCGCTGCCGCCACCCATTTCCCGCTGGAATCCACGGTCAGCACCTTTCCGGCGTCCGCGCTGGTCACCGCCGGAAGCTCCACCGTTTCCGCGCCGGCCGTCCACTGGCCGCCGCTCACCTTCAGCACCTTGCCGTTGTCGCTCGCGCTCACGGCGGGCAGCTCAGTCACCGCCACCTGCGTTTTCTCCAGAAGCTTCTGCAATGTAGACATTTCGTTTCTCTCCTTTCTTCATGAGGGCGGGAAGGTCATCCCCTCCCGCCCGTCGTCATCAGGCCAGCGTCAGGCTCAGCCGCGCCATGGCTGCCGCGTCAAACACGCTCACGCCGTTGCGCACGATGCCCCGCAGCTCGGTGCTGTCGCTCCGCCAGGCGTTGCCGCCGATCGCGGTGGACGCCAGCTGGAAGCCCTGCACGGTGAACAGGGTGGCAAATTCCTTGCCGTCGCCGACGAAGATGTCGCTCTTGGTCGTCGCGCTGCTTCCGCTGCCGGTGGTCACATTGGGCAGCGTCGCGCGGCCCACGCGGTGCACCGGCAGGCCCAGCAGCATCTTCCGGGTGGCCTGGGTGGGATCCGGCTGCAGCAGCGGCCTGTCGTTGTTGTCCAGCAGCTCATCCAGCGCGCCGAAGGCGTCCTGGTTCAGAATCCAGGTGGAGAGGTCCGCGATGGCGGGATCCAGCGTCTTGTTAACCGCCGTTTTCAGCCCCTTCAGCGGGTCGCTGTCGATGGCGGTGGCGGTGCTCAGCGCGGTCCGCAGCGCGCCGATCAGCAGGTTGTTCTCGGTGATCACCAGCTTTTTCGCATACCACTTGGCCAGGTAGTCGAACAGGTTGGCCACCTCGTCCTGCAGCAGCTCGTTGGAAACCGGCAGAATCAAAGCCTTCTTGGTGCAGCTGTAGGTCACCTTCCCGAATACGGGCTGGTCGTCCGTGGGGATCGTGCCCATCTCGTTGACCTCGGTCATGCCCGTGGTGGGCGCGGTGTCCACCACCCGCCAGCCGGTGGGGGCGGTCACGTTTTCCTCACCGAACAGGCTGGCCAGGGGGCTCAGCTCCCGGCGCTTCTCCCGGATCATGTGGTCCATATCCTCCGGAACCAGGAAGCCGCCGTCCGAACCCGTGGGAGAGCCGCCGCCCTCGGTCAGGGCGTCCATCAGGATCCGGGTCTCGTCATGCATGCCGGCGTCCCTCGGCGTCACGCCGTGGGCCATGGCGTAGGCAAAGGCCCGGGCGTACTCGTTGCTTTTCAGCAGATCCCGGCGGGTCTTCGGCTGCTGGGCGGGGGTGCCCATGGGCACGACCTGGCCAGCCTGGGCCTGCCGCTCGATCTCATAGGCGCTCTGCATGGCCTTCATCTGGGCCTGCATGTTCTCCAGCTCGCTCTGCGCGGCCTGGATCTGTTCCATCGCCTGGCCCTTGGTGGCCATCTCGGCCAGCTCGCTGGCCTTGGTGCGGATCTTCGCGCCCATCTGGTTGATGCTGTTCATCATGTCCATCAGATTCATTTTTGTGCTCCTCCTCTTTTTTGTTCCTGCTTTTTTGTTAACAAAAAAGACGAACGTCTTCTGCACCGCCCGTCTTTTTGTTCGTGTTTTTCCTCCTCACTGGAGGCAATCCATGGCCATCACAATGGCCCGCGCTCTCGCGACGATCTCCCGCCGCTTCTCCTCGTCCGCCGCATCCGGTGGGACACCGGGGACGGTTCTTTCTGTGTACTGCCCGTCAGGGGAGGGACAGAAAGAACCGTCCCCGCGCGTCCCATCCGGGAAGCCCGCCGGCGTCCCATCCGGGCAGCCCCGCAAAGTCTCATACCGCCGCACGATCTCCGCGGCCCCGTAGGCGCTGCCGTCCATCCGACACATGGCCGCGGCGTTCGCGCCGTCGCCAATGATGCCGTCCGCAAAGCCTTCCTCCACACACGTGCCGGCGCTCATCCAGGTCTCGTTGTCCAGCATCCGCTTCAGCTCATCCCGGCTCTTGCCGGTCCGGCGCTCGTAAGCGTTGATCAGCCCCTCGGCGATCTCTTCCAGCACCTTGGCCTCATGCTTCAGCGTGTGGGCGTCCCCGATGACAACGGTCCACGGGTTATGGATCATCATGTACGCCGTCGGGCTCATCAGCACGGTGTCCCCGGCCATGGCGATCACGCTGGCCGCGCTGGCAGCCAGGGCGGTCACCTCGACGGTGATCTTCCCCCGGCCGTTCATGCTGTGCTCCCGAAGAGCGCTGTAGATCTCGCTGCCGGCCATCACGTCCCCGCCCGGGCTGTTGATCCGCACGGTCACGTTCTTCATTTTTGCCAGCTGTTCCTTAAAGGATTTCGAGCAGACAAATCCATCCTCGTCGTCGAACCAGTCGCTGCTGACGATCTCGCCGTCGATATCCAGCACGCCGTCCTCCGGCTTCTCCTCGCTGGCCTTCAGATTCCAAAAGGTCATTTGGCGTTATCCTCCTTTCTCTCAGAATCTCCGGCCGCGGCGCCGCCCAGCAGCACCTCCGGGTGCTCCACACTGATCCGCAGCGGGATCAGATCCCGGCTGGCCATCAGCTGGTCGCCGTAGGGATCCGGCGGCAGGTTTTCGGACGCTCTCACCTCGTTGGGCTTCCGCCACCCGCCGCGGATGGCCATCTGGTTCCGGTTCGCGGTCGTAGCCATATCCGCTCTCGCGAGCGCATCCGTGTCGAACCTGAACCGGTAGCCCTCGGCGTACTGCTCCGGCGTCAGCAGCTTGCGGTTGAACTCCTCTTCCCATTGCTCCACAATCGGCGTAATGGTCAGTTGGAGAAACTCCTGCATCTGCTGCTCAGCGGTACTAAAGCTGGTGTCCGTGTAGTCCCCCAGCATATGCGGCGGCAGGTTGTACACCGTGGCCACTCTGTTCCGGGTGATCCGCTCCACGTCCAGCAGCTGGGCGTTCACCGGCTGGCTGCTGAAATTGGTGGCGGTCAGCCCGCCCTCCAGGATCACCACGCTCCGGCCGCTCTTTTCATAGGTCTCCAAAAAGCGGTCCACCACGTCGTCCTTCTGCTCCTGGCTCAAACCCGTGTTGGGGACCGTCAGCATGATGCCCTGGTTGACCCCATCCAGCTGGTCGAGGGCCAGTTCCTTCACCTGCGTGTCGTAATCCAGGCTCCGCCGCAGCACGTCGATGGGCCGGATGCCCCGGATCCCGTTGGCGCTCATGTGGCTCATGTGCAAGACCATAAACCCCGGGCACAGCTCGGTCCGGTCGTCAAACCGGATTTCGTACCACACCTCGCCGGTCACGGGATAGACCTTCGGCGTCACCCGCGTAGGATTGAGAATGTCCAGCCTGGCGATTCCACCCAGCCCGTCCGGGATCTTCAGCGCGTAGTCGTTGCCCTCCGTGTTCCGCAGCACCTCCATCGCCCGCCGCCAGTTGGCAGCGCTGAAAGCCGGGTGCGGTTCCAGGTTCACCAGCCGCTCCATCGGGTGGTCCTTCTGGATCTCGAACCCCTTATAAAAGTGCATCGGCATGCAGGCCATCGTGTTGCTGATCCGGCTCACGGCGGCATAAATCGCCTCATTGCCCTCCAGCGTGCAGTCCGCCCTCAGCCGCAGCAGGTGCCTCAGCTCCCGCGGGCTCCGCACGCTCCGCGCCTCATTCTTCCTGGGCTCGTCCCGCGCCTTCCGTGCTTTTCGTCCAAATGGCCACCGCATCTCCGCGTCACATCCTCTCTCTCATCATCCGTCTGTTGCTCCGTCCGCCCAGATCCACCACCCGCACCCTGGGCGCGGTGTAAACGATCCCTGCCGGCTCCTTCATCATCCGGCAGGCGTGCGCGTCCAGGAAAGCCATAAAGCCGTCGATCTTCCGGAACTTGTTCCGCTTCAGCGGCATCCAGTTTTCCTTATCCGTATGTCTCGTCTGGCTGCTGATCCGCACATTGCTCAGATACCACTCCAGCATCGGGTCGCTGTTGCTGATCACCCGCCCGGCCAGCAGCTGCTCCTTGATGTCCTTCATCGGGTCATTCAGCGTGATCGGCCCCTGCCGAATCACCTGGCAGTCAAACCGCGTCTCCAGCATCTGTCGCAGCCGGGTGGCATTGGCTGGGTCGTATCCGATGCTGACGATCTCATACTTGTCGGCCATCGCGATAAACCAGTCGTAAACATCCTCCTGCTGGATATATTCCCCGTCCACGATGGTCAGATATCCCCGCATGGCCAGTCCGTAGTAGTCGATTTTTTCCTGGTCCAGCTCCACCTTCCGCCGCGGCACCCAGCTGTGCAGCAGCACGAACACCCGCCCGTCGTCCAACGGAAACTCCAGCGCCGCCGCGGTAAAGTCCTCCCGGTTGGACAGGTCAAATCCGCCGTAGCATCTCCGGCCCAGCAGGCTCTCCATGTCCACCTGCTCCCGGTTCCGCCGGATCACCTCTGGCTGCACGTAGGCCATGTCGTCGGCGTTGACCATGATATTGAGCTGCTTGCAGATGAAGTCCGCCCGCTCGCTCGGGATCAGCCGGTTCCGCTGCCACTTAGCCTCCAGATCCTCCAGATGCAGCACCGTGCCCAGCCCGGGATTGGCCTTGATCCAGCACGCCGGATCCTCCACGTCGTCCCCCGGATCCAGCTCCGCCATATACGCGAACATCCGGTCGCCGATCTCCGGCGCCAGGTTGCCGCGCATCGCGTCGTCAAACACGCCGTAATAGTAGGCCAGCGGCCCGTCCATCACATACCCCATCGTTGTGATGTAAATGCTCAGCGGCTGCCGCCTCTTGACCGTCTTTCGATTGATAATGTTGAGCAGTTTAAAATCCCGGTACTCGTGAATCTCATCGAAGATAGCCCCGTGCGGGTTCAGACCGTCCAGCTTGCCGCTGTCGCTCGACCGGTGCCGGATCGTGGCGTGGGCCTTATCGTAATACACGCCGTCCCGCAGCGTGCGGAACCGCTTCGCCAGGCTGGGCGACGCGTCGATCTGGCTCTTGCATTCGTTGAAAACAATGCCCGCCTGCTCCTTGCTGTTGGCCAGCAGGTAGATATCCGGACCGGGCTCCCCGTCCTTGCAGGCCAGGAAAGTCGCGTTTCCGGCCATCAGGGTGCTCTTGCCGTTCCCGGTCCCCACCAGGATCAGCGCCTCGCGAAATCTCCGGTACCCGTCCTCCTTCGACACCCACCCGTACAGATTACATTCAATGAAGCACTGCCAGCCCATCAGCGTCATTTTTTCATAGTCGCCTTTGGTGGGCTTCAAAAAATGCTCGATAAAATCCACCGGCCTGGCTGCCTTGTGCGCGTCAAACCGCCACGGATACGCCGGATCCCTGCTCCTCTCCAGATCGCCCAGGAAGCGGTGGCATGCCGCCTGGACTTTCTCGCCCATGAGTATTTTCCCCTCGACAACGTCCCGGGCGTATTCCGTGCACCGCGCAACCGCGGTGCTCTCCTGCGTCTCGTCCGCCGGCAGCTGCTCAGTCCGGGAACGCGTCGAAATCATCCTCTATCGCCACCGCCTGAGCCTTCCGCCGCACCGGCGTCAGACGCAGCTCGCTCAGCTGCTTCCGCTGCTGTTCTGCGTAGGCCCGATATGTCTGCAGGCTCCGGTTGTCCTGCCAGTACGTCTGCCTGCCGTTCCGGCGCTCCTGGCCGATCCCCCGGGTGCTGATGTCGTCCATCAGCATCTGCTTGATCTGCTCCGCATAGGCCACGTCCGCCACGATCATCTGATCGGGATCCGTGATCCCGTCCTCCCGCTCGTCGCACGCCGCGCACAAGCGATCATACAGCATCCGCGCCCGCTCGTCCGTAATCCGCTGCCAGTGCTCCTCCCTCATCGTCTCATTGACCAAATCCGCTCACCCCTTCGTCAGTCCCCGCGGGCTTCCGGCGGGCCCGTCCAGCCCCTCCGTCCGCCGAGCCGCATCCGGTGGGACACCGGGGACGGTTCTCCTAAGGCCCATATCGGTTGGGCCTGGAGAACCGTCCCCGCGCGTCCCATCCGGGAAGCTCCCAGGCGTCACACCTTAATCACCCGCATTTTAAAAGCGGGCCCGGCGTCTCCTCCGTCCCGCTTTCGCTCCCGTCTCTCCGGGTGTCTCTGCTCATGATGCTCCCAGCACAGGCTCTCCAGATTGTCCAGATCCAGCGCCAGGTCCGGCCGCTCCTTGACCGGCACCTTGTGGTGCACCATCGTGGCCCGCTTCGGCCGGATCCCGTACCCGGCCTCCATCCGCCGCATGCATTCCACGCACATCCCCTGATCCCGCATCAGGGCCAGGGCCCGCACCCTTTTCCATGCCTCCCGGTGATAAAACGGCAGGCTCTCCTTGTACGCTGCCATCTCATCCCTCCATCCGTCTCGCTCCAGTCCCGCTCCCGATGGCCGGCGAGGGCAAAGGGTGAAAACCCCAGCCGGCCGCGGGACTGATCTCTCCGGCGGGTCAGGGCCCCGACATTCCGATGAGACGCTCGTTTTATTGTCGTTGTTGTCCCCGCCCACCTTTGACGCCTACCACTTTACCACCAGAGGGCGCTCCCTGCCGTATCCTCCGCGCTCCTCCGCGTTCCACACCCCGCACCCGAACGTTCTCTTAACGTTCCTTTCTTCCTATTACAGCGTTGCACCCAAAACCACCCCAAAACATGAAAAGCGCCCAGTATGCACCGAGCGCATATTTTCTCTTCTCACCCCTCAAAGTCCACCTCGCCGCCCTGGCGCCATGCATCGTTAGGATCCTGCCCCTCCAGCGCCGGCTCCCGCCGGTGCCACCGGCTGCAGAAACTCCCCTCCTCGGCCCGCTCGCATGTCTTCCGCTCCGCGCACGTCGTGCAGTCCAGATCCGGCTGCTCATTCCATCTCGGCTTCAGCGTTCTTTTCCTGCTCATTTTTTCCGCTCCTCTCCGTATTGCTGCAGGTACCACTTTGGCAGCGTCGCCGCCACCGTCTCCGGGCTCAGGCCCCGCAGGATCTCCTGTCCCCGGCTTTTAACCTTTCTTACATAACCCTCCTGGTACCGCTCCCGGATGGCCACCAGCGGGGTGCTCTCTCTCCTGATGTAATAGTCATAAAGCACCCGGCTCTCCACCTCCGGCAGCATGTCCAGCAAGGCGCAGGCGCTGGCCATCTCCACAGCCATCCGCTGCCGGCGGTCGGCGATCTCCCGCTCCAGCTGGTCGATGTCGGCCAGGATCCGGCCCGTCTTGTCCGGATCCGTCGATCCTCTCCCGCCCCGGTTGGGATCCAGCGCCGGAGCGCCGATGGCCCCCAGGGCGTCCCGCCGCTGCCGGATCCGCAGCTGGATCCGCTCGACATCCCGCTCCGCCTCCCGGAACCGCTTAAGCACCACCATCGCCTGCATCGTCTTCTCCTCCTGCTATCTCACATGATCACCCAGGCCGATCATCAAAACGGTAAATCATCCACGTTCTCCACGGGCGTCATCCCGCTGGGGTCCGTGGGCGCCGCATCCGGAGCCGGCGCCGCATCCGGAACCGGCGCAGCTGCCCCGTCTCCCGCAGCGTCCCCCCGCCCGCCGAGGAACTCCACATCCTGGGCGTCCACCTGGATCTCCCCGCGGATCTTGCCATCCTGCCCCTGCCAGGCATAGGCCGTCGCCGACCCCACCACGCACACCTTCCGGCCCTTCTCCAGGTATTTCTGGCACGTATCCCCCAGCGCCCGCCACGCCGTCACCCGGAAAAACTCCGCCGGCTTATCCTTCCCACGGTTCACCGCCACAGAAAACTTACTAAAATTGACCCCCTGCGGCGTAGCCCCCGCCACCGGATTCGCGGTCAGATTCCCGATAATAATGATCTTGTTCATTGCACATTCCCTCCCATCGCTAATTTACCCAGATCCCATCTTTCCCATTGCCCGTTTTCGTTCTTTGATTCAAACGCCAGGGCTATCTCTCCAGTTCCATCCGGCCAAAGCACCACAGGCCAATCGTCTCCATTAACCCCAATAGGCGCCAAGGCCAACTTGCACGGCTCCATTTGGCCAACAACCCTAAGCACCACATCGTCTCTTGTCTTTGTCTTTACTGTGTGCCTCGCAAAAGATTGTCCTCGCCCTTCAGCTATCACCCTTATTGTTTTTTCCATAGTTTGCTTTCCGCTCCTAATGCTAATTAGTTATTCAACCACTTCAATCTGCTCTTTTAATAACTCCACGGTATTCTTCACGGCTTTTTGTAACACATCCGAAGAAATAACCACATCATAAACTTCTCCGCTTCTGGCCATTCCTGCGGCAACACAGTCACAGAGCATTTCAATAACATCAAACATATTCACATCGTCAGGGCAATGCCGATTCAGATGATGCCGTTCAAGTACGTTGTAATGGAGTTTCGACCACTCCCCGTCAAAGAAATTCATCCTACCTTCCAGAACGGCGCACAAATCGCGGTAGAACATGCTGCGATATGGCTCTTCTACCTTGGTGTAGTCATGTTGCCGTACCCTCTTTTGCAGCTCATAAGCAAAATATTCTGCAAGATTTTTAACATCACATCTGTGGGAAATATTCGCATCATTAAATGCTGCGAATGTTGGAATTTCTTTCGATACCCGTGAATCTCCCTCTGTGTGCCTTTCGACTTTAATCATTGTTTCACATTCCTCCTATTAGCGAATTAGTTCCATTTCGGAACATGTTCCGCTCCTTATGTGAATCAGTCTGGGCTGAACGTCTGCATGATCGTTCCGTCCCGCAGGCCAGCCTCGTCTTCTCTGCCTCTTTTATAATGCTCCATGTACATCGTGCTGCCATCAATGTAGTTAAAATCATCCGTCTTTATCCAGAGGACGATGTCATCATCTTCCGCATCGATGTTCTCCACCGTCAACTCGCCGAGCAGATCAAGCAGTCCGCTGTTCAGGTTGAATTTAACGTGCGTCCATTCTTCGCATTCCGGGCAGATGATAACATCGGTTCCACTTTCATCGCGATTATCGTAACCGCTGCTTCTGATCAACGGGAGAATATCTTTCAACTTCATCGTTGCTCGCTTGAAAACGTGGCTCTTTTTATTTTCTTCCGGATCCTTCTCTTTCAACATCTTCAGCCCCTCTCGCAGACATTCTTCACAGTAGCTGTAATGCGTATAGCTCACATTCATGCCCAGTTCATCACAATGAAAAGGAATCGAAACGGCTGGCTTCCCGCATCTCAGACAATTCGTGTGCATCATATCCATACTTCGCATTCCTCCTATAATGTTTACTAAACCGGCCACTTGAATCCAAAGTCAGACCGTTTGATCTTGCACTGTGGTTCTCCGTCCTTCCAGAACACAATGCCTTCGATTTCATGCTCTTTGAGGTATTCTCGGATTCCTTCAAACGTTCTCGTAACGTTCAGCACTTTCTTGCCGTGCGGAACCAAATAATCTTTTTCCAGATGATAAGGGTTCCCCTGGAAGTGCGGCCCTACGGCTTCATAGGTTCCGTCTTCCAACGGTTTGACGAATTCACATAGATTGTTAGAAAACGCTTCACTATGCCACAGCGATCCTGGATCATCCTTTTCCACCGGAACCCAGTGCGGCCAGTGTCCTGTGATGGGGTCAGGATCGCAGCAGGGAATGGCGTCTTTCGGCGGTTTCTTTCCCTTCTTTGCGTCATATCGCTTGTAAAAATACCCGCCAATTACTGCACAGCAGCTCCCGTCAATCTTCTCTGTCGCTATTCCTTCTCCGTCCAGCACCCACTGTAAATCCGGCGATGTCAGTACGGGCCTGATGCCGACCACTTTATGGTCTGCGTATTCTCTTTCGAACAAAGTTGGTATCTTTTTCATACTGTTCCTCACTTTCGTAGTACATCTATGAAGGAATACAATGTCAGTCTCCTATTATCCGAATCAAACCCGCACATCCTCGCCCCTGGTCAGCTGCCGCGCCGGCTCCATGTACTCGCACGCATCCCACCGGCTGCTCTCTCCGCGGTACCCGGAGGGCGGCGCCGCCTCCATCAGCGCCTCCCGGATCAGGCACCGCTCCACATCCGGGCCCTCTTTGGTACATAGCAGGCACTCCGTCTCCATCACGCCTTCGCACAGCGCAGCCAGCAGCGTGTCCCGAATCAACACATGATGCGCCACCCGCACTGGCCGCTCAATATGCAACTCATACCGCCCATTCCGAATATAAGCATCATAATACTCCTTCCGCCGCTCCGGCAGCGTCGGCCACACCGCGGCCTGCACCCGGTCAATCATCGCCAGCATCAGCCGCAGATCCCGCCATGTCCACCGCCCCGCATCCCGGCACCGCTGCCGGATGTCCGGGGAGTATCTCATAAGCTGGTTCCGCAGCACTATCAGGGCCAACAGCAACTCATTCTCTCCCCGCGTCACCTTCGTCACCTTCGGCCCGGCATCCTTCGCCCCGGCCCGCGGCCCTTCCGCAGCCTCCGGCGCCATCTGCTGCATTTTCGCAGCCTCCCGCCGCCGCTGCTCCAGGTGGGCTCCCTCGCTCAGGATCACATCCCCGCGGTTCTTAATCACGTCCACCGGCTCCTTCTCCGGCGCCAGCCCGTACTTCCGGGCCAGCGCCGCCAGCTTCGCCTGCTTCTCCTCTTCCGGTCCCATTTCTATCACCTTACCCTTTCCGCGTCCCGCGCCTTCCGGATCAGGCTCACATCCTCCCAGGCGTCAATCATCCCGCACACGGCCCCAAAGTCGCACCGCGGCACCTCCCGGGACGTCCTGACCCCTGTCTTGTCCCGCACGGCCCGCCGGATCCATCCGGCCACCAGCTTCTGGCTCCCTTTCAGCCCCCAGTCTCCGCAGATCTCCGCGGCCCGCGTCCGGATCCGTTTATTGATCTCCGCACCCTGGGCGGGCGTCACCTTTTCTAAGGTCCTCACGGCCTGTTCCAGCTCGGCCATCCGCTCCCGGATCTCCTCCGTCGCCGCGGCCATCCGCGCCATTTGCTCCGCCATGCTCTGGATCATGCGGGCCGCCGCCGCCAACTGCTGCCCGCCCTCCATCCGGGTCACGTCCCAGGTCTCCCGTCCCTCGCTCATCGCGGGCACCTCTGCCGTCTCCACAGCTGCCGCCTCGTCAAACCAGATCGACATCTCCCGGCGCCTCCTCTCACATCACAGCGCCGTCCGCGCCGATCGTCTCCAGGGCCGCCGCAGCGCCCCGGGCCCAGGCGCTCACCGCGTCCACATGCACCCGCAGCGCCGCCCGCTCGCTCTCGCCGATCCCGCTCAGCATCGCCCCCATCTGGGGCAGCATCCCGACCTCAGCCAGAAACCGCCGCACCGCCGCGCCCAGGTCCATCTCGCCGCCCAGGCTCGCCCGCACGCCCCGGGCCGCGTCCATCTCCCGCTGCCCGATCTGTTCCTGCATCTTCGCCATCTGGGCGCTCCGCTTCTCCTCCCGGCGCTCCGCGGCCTCCAGATCCTCCCGCAGCGCCTGGGCCTCCTGCTCCAGCCGGGTCACCATCTCGGCCCTCGCATCCGCCTCGGCCTGCAGCTCCTTCAGCCGACCCTGCACGCCCGCCTTCGCGGCCTTCTCCTCGGCCATCCGGCCCTCGCTCTCCGTCAGCTTCTGCCGGGCCTCGGCCGCCTGCAGCTGCGCCCTATCGCACGCCGCCTGCAGCTCCTTCAGCCGGGCCTGCACCTTCCGCGCCGCGTCCTTCTCGGCAGCCATCCGGCCCTCGTCAGCCCCGCGCTTGTAGGCCCGTCCGGCCTCCTCGTCCATCCGCGCCTGCCATCCCTGTTGGCTGGCCCGCATCTGGGCGGCCACCTGATCCCGCTCCTGCTCGGCCTTCTTGAGGGCCTGCCGGATCTCCGCGGCCGCCCCGGTACTCTGCACCAGCTGGCCCTTCAGCGCCCGCACGGCCTCCGCGCTCTCGCGCTCCTGCTCGGCCATCTTTTCCCGGGCTTCCCGGATCTCCTCCCGCAGTTGCCGCACGGTAGCGCCTTCGCTGTCCGCCCGTCCGGCGATCTCCTCCCGGGTCTCCTCATCCAGCCCACTCTGCAGCAGCAGGATGGCCTTGCTCATTTCCAGCCGGGCCATGGCGCTGCCCTCCCGGATCTCCCGCGCCGCCTGCATGCACCTCTGGGCCTGCCGCATCGTCAGCCCGGTCACGCGCTCCACCCAGGGCTCCCATTCGCCATGGGCCACCGCGCCGCTCTCCTTGGCCTCGATCAGGGTTTTGCCGATCCCGATGTACCCGGTGCCAATTTGTTCTTTGTACAGCTCAATCCGCGCCTCATAGTCGGCCACGGTCAAAACCCGGTTCCCATTCTCACTTACTGTCAGCATACTCATTTTCTGTCACCCTTTGCCCTTTCTTTTTTTGTCCGCCGGCAAGCTCCTGACTTTCGCCGCCGGCCGTCTCCTTCGTCAAAACGCAATCCGCATTTCCATGATCAATTCCCGGTACTCATCAAGCACATCCCGCAGCGCCTCCGCAGTCTGCCCGCTCAGCCGCACCACGCCGCTGCCCTCGTCAAACTGCTCCGTCACCACCAGGGCGTCCTGCAGCGCCTTTGCCCTGGCCGCCCGATCCATCGCGTCCCCGACCTTCATATCCATTCCCGTCACCTCCTCCCGTCACCAGTTCTCCGGCATCCCTTCCGGCCGCTCCACGGCCTGCATGTCCATCCGCTGCTGCTCGCTCGTCTCCGGGCGCCCGTTGATGTTTTCCTTCGGGATCCACAGCACGCGCTGGTTCCTTCCGTCCAGCCGCTTCTGCCGCGTCAGCTCCTTCGGCGCTCCCGGCGCCAGCTTGCCTTCCGTCCGCAGCTGCTTCCACAGCGCCCCGGGATTCAGCGGGAACTCGCTGCCGCCCTCCCGGGAGATCTGCACCGCTATTCCGTAGGCCAATTTTGGCAGCAGATAATAATTTTCGGCATCCTTCCACCCGATCATCCGCACCGTCGGCGGCTGCACCTTTTCCGCGGGATCCTGCAGATCCCGTACCCACGCCCGGCCGCTGATCAGCGCCTCGCCCACCGTGTCCAGGAAGATCTTACTGGGCTTTTCTTCCTCCATGGTCCTGCTCTGATCTCCGCTGATGGTGGTCAGCACCCGCAATCCGTGCACCAGCATGTCCCCCGCCTCCTGGGTGGTGATCACATCGGCGTCCCTCGCGTAGCTCAGTAACATCTGATAAGCCATCAACAGGCACGCCACCGCCTCTGGCGTCCGGTCGTGGGATCCCTTGCCCATGTCCCGGGCCATGTCCCGAAACTGGATAAACATGTCGTGCAATCGCTCCGGCATCCCGTCCGCCTGCTTGGCAAGCCATTGGATGTATCCCCGCATCGCCTTCTGCAGCACGCCCTTTCGCGCGTCCTCCTGCAGGGCCGTCAGATCCTTCGTGATGGGAATGTCCCCCCTTTCGATGCTCACAATAAAGAACCGCGCCAGACCGCTGGCTCCGATGTCCGGCAGCACCTCTCCCGTCATCACTGCCACGCTCCGCGGCGGCCGGCTGGTTTTGATCTGGCCGTCACTCTGCAGCCGGCCCCGGTCCGCTCCGTCGCCGAAGGCCCGGCTTAAATTCTGCGCCACGCTGGCCATCGTCCGCTTCTCCTGTTGCGACGTCGTCGGATAGTAGTCGTCCACCAGCAGCGGCATATCTTTCACGTAAAAAGCCTTTTCCCGGATGGCGTTCGACGTGTCCCGGAAACTCGCCGGCGGATTCTTGCTGTGAAAGTTGCCGTAATGGCTCATCCCCAGCGCCGCAGCCGTCGATTTATGTGTGCCCGTCTCTCCGTACAGAAACAGGGCAAAGGCCGGCGCCACGTCCGTCTGGGCCATCCACTCCCGAAGCGGAGCCAGGTACATGGTCGCCAGAATCGGCAGCGCCACCCGCTCCTCCATCACCGTCACCAGATCCAGACTCCGCCGGATCGCGTCCCGGGTCTGCATCGCCCGAAACTCCGGACTCCCGCCGCCGTCCAGCCGGTACGTGCTCAGCTTCTCCCCCAGGTTCACCGTCACACCGTCCGCGCCCACAGCACCTCCCTGGTAAAGATAAGCCCACTGTCCGCCGATCCGCCGCCAGCCGGTATGGCTGTATTCCGTCACCCGCTTGGCCGTCATCTGGCCCACCTTTTTAATGGCCCAGGCTACCTTTCCCTTCGTGGTACTCCCAGGCAGGATATTCGCCGCAAATCCCCACTTCTGGCTGACCCAGTTCATGTTGTCCAGATCCGCGCCGCTCACCGTCACCCGGTCCAACTTTTTCCCGCTGCCGCCCGCGTACCCGTCCAGCACAAAAAACAGCTCCTTGGTCACCCCGTCATCCCGCACCAGCTCCGCCCGGGGAATCACCACAAAGTCCGTCAGCGGCTTGACCGCATCGCCCACGTGCTGCACAATGCACCCGTTTTCCGCGTCGTATCCGCCGGGTACCTGATGATACAGCCTCTGGCACTGCTCCACTGGCGTCAGCCAAAAAGGCACGTCTTCCGGAGAAAAGTCCCGCGTGGCGGCCACCTGCCGGGCCAGGGCGTCCATCGCCTCCGTGGCCCCCATGATGTCCACCATGTCGCTGATGTCGCCCTTCAGCGGCAGCTCCGGGCACGCTTCTTTTAAATTGACGAGCCGCACCCGCTTCGCCACGCCCCGCAGCGCCATCGCCACCTGCCAGCCGTGATCCTGGCCGGCATAGCTGCCCTTTTCTCCCCGCGGGTCGTTGTCCGGCAATATCACCACGTCCGCTCCGCCGAACCAGGCAGTGTATCCGTCCCGCCACTTCCCGGCGCCTCCCGGATTGCAGGTGGCCACATTTCCAAGCCGCTCGAGGGTCTCGACGTCCTTCTCACCCTCGACCAGATACACCGTTTTTCCGGCCCGGATCCCGGCAACCAGCGCCGGCAGCTTGTAAAGCGTCACGTCCCGCAGCTCGGCAGGCACGCTGTTAACGTATCCGCTCCGCGTGGCCTTCGGATTCTTCGGATCATAAATCCGCTGCCGGAAGGTCTTCCCGGGCTGCCCGTCCAGATAGTGCAACCGGACGACTTGAAATACCTCTTTTCCAGTCTGATCCGTGTAGCTGTACACCGCATCCGGGTGCTCCCAGTCCGGCCGCAGCGTCTCCTTCTCCGGCGCCTTATTCTCTCCATCCGCATCCGGTGGGACACCGGGGACGGTTCTTTTTGTGTACTGCCCGTCAGGGGAGGGACAAAAAGAACCGTCCCCGCGTGTCACATCCGGAGAGCCCGCCGGCCCGTCCGCCTTCGCCTTCCGCACCGTCAGCCCGCCAACCTTCTGCGGCCTCTCGTCCGGATCCACCACCAGGTCCCGCGACGTGATCCCCAGCTTCTCCATGATCGCGTCAACCGAGCATCCGGCATGGCAATGCATATAAATCCGCCGCTTCCCGTCCCGCGGGCTCTCCTTCTCCCGCACCGTCAGGCTCGCCGTCCTGTCCGTGTGGGCAGGGCACCGCGCCGTATATTCTCCGCTGCTGTTCGGACCGGTCACGTGATCCAGCATCCCCAAGATCTGCTGCAGATCCATCCCCCGGCCCCCCTTTCTCTGTCCAGTCGTGCCGGATCGCCCCTCGCCGGAGTGCCTTAATCCGGTTTAATCATCCCACCCGGCCGGATGCCCCCAGGCCCCGGCCCCCGCCCTCTCTCTCAGTGCGCCATGTGCTCCGGATCATCCTCCCGGCCCAGCACCCACAGCACCTTTCGCAGTGCCTCCAGGTCGCCCATGGCCTGGCTCCGGATCCATCGGTCATCCTGCTCCGTGGCCTTCCGAACCACCGTCTCGATGCTGTCCGCCGCGTGGTTCAGCCACACCATCATTTCCTCGAACTCCTCCGGCTCCATGGCCCGGATCCGTCCCGCGGCCCGCTCCGCCGCCACGCTGAGCTTCTGCAGCTCTTTCTCATACGCTCTCATCTTCACACGATCTCCAAACTCTGCAGAAAAATCGTCATCTCTTCGATATGCTCGTCAATCTTCCGCGCCTCGGCCAGATCCGCCCGGTCGCTGGCCGTCTCGTCCTCGCTCCCGAGCACCGCAGGCGCCTTATCCGTCAGCGTATGCGCGCCGCCGCTGATGGCCTGCATCTCGGCCTCTGTCAGTTTCCCGCGCCCTTTGCAGATAAAGCTGTAAACAAACGTCAGATTATCAATCAGTCCCCGATACATTCCCGTCACCCTTTCCCGGCCATCTGGCCGTCCGTCACTCCTCCGGCGCGTCCCCGCCGTCCGTTTTCCGCCTCTCATGCTCCGCGGCCCGTCTCCGGCTCCGCTCCTTCCGCAGCTCCTGCCGTGCCCGCTGCCGCTTGCCATCCCGGTCGCCTTCCGCCACCTGCTTCAGCACCGGCAGGATGATCTTCCCGCGGATCACCTCAAGCCCGGCCAAAGACTTCCGGCACAGATCCACCATGGTCTCGGCCCTGGCCGCATCCTCTGACCGTTGCGCTGCCTCCAGATCCTTTTCGGCCATCTCCAACACGCCCGTCAGGATCCCCTCGGCCGTGGTCAGCCCATAGGCCGCCACCGTCATCTCCTGCAGCTTGACCGTCCCGACCATCCGAGCCCCCGTCAACGCTGCCCGCATGTGGATGTCCGGCTCCTCCTCATCGATCACCACTCCGACCTCCGGCGCCACTTCCTCCGCGATCCGGTCCACCGCCTCCCGGTCCATCTCGCCTCGCCGCATCCGCTCAAACTCCTCACGCGTCATCCTCATCGCACCTTATCACCCTTACACCTTCCGTCTTAAAATAATCCTTTGGATCAAGCCCCTTTCCAACGGGGCTCAACGCATCCAGCAGGCCCTTAAAGCATCTCTCGCAAAGCTCTTTTTCGCAGTAATAATCCGGTTGTCCATTAAGCCTGATCGCGAAATCAGGCACAAGCCTTATTTCATATTTGGGCTCTCTGTCAATTCGGCGCCCACATCTGTCGCAAACCGTTATCTTCATATCAAATTCTCCCGCACCAGCTTCAGCAGCTCCCGCAGGTCCTCCAGCATCGCTATCGGCACCATGGCCTCCTCTACGCCCTCGCACCCGGCCAGCTCCGTCTCGGCCACATCGCCCCCGCTGCCGTCTCCGTCGGCTCCGCTCTTCTTCTTCACCCGGTACTCGCACCGCCGGCAGCCCACCCGGGCATCCTCGTCCGTCTCCGGCCAGCACCCGATCAGCCACCCCTGGATTTTCCGCGCCAGCCGGGCCTTCCTCAGCCGCCGCTTCCGCTGCATCGAACTTTCGCCACCATTTGCCGCCCGCTCAGCTTCCCGCGCCTTCCAGTTAACATCCGCCGGCGTCAGCTCCATCCGCTCCTGGATCTCCGCAGCCGTCAGCCCATCCGTCTCCGCGGGCACCGCCTCCCGGATCCTCGCCACCGTCTCTCCTTCGGACATCAGCTCCAGCGTCTCCACCCTCGTCGCCTCCGGCAGCCGTTCGCCCTCCGGCACAACCTCCGGCAGCGCCTCCGTCACCTCAGCCAGCCCCGCCGGCCCGATCTCTCGCCCTGTTATCATCCGAGCCTCCATCATCCGTCCCGCTGCTCCCGCAGCGCCTCAGCCTTCCGCGCCTTCGCCTGCTCGAACTGCTCCGCTGGCACGAACACCAGCCGATACCCCAGACCCTCCACCATTCGCACCAGCGTCCCGACCTTCATTTCGCTGGCCCCGGTCAGCACGCGGCAGATCTGCGCTTGCGTCACCCCGGCCGCCTCGGCCAGCTCCATCTGCGTCACCTGTCCGTCCCGCATAATCTTCTTCAGCCATCGCCGCACCCGCTCGGCCCCTTCCGGCAGCGGCGTCTTCCGCCGGCTCCGGGCATACTGCCCGGAGCCCTCCCGGCCAATCCGTCTGTCCATCCGATCACCTCACTCCTCAAAAGCGACATCGTTGTCGCTTTTCCCGTCCTCGAAAAACCTTGTCCAGGGAAAACCCAGCTCCCGGCCTATACGCTGGGCCATCGGCACGGACGGTTTCCGCTCCTCCAGCTCATACCCAGCGATAGCCCGCTGTGAACATCCCACCCGCTGGGCCAGCTCCGCCTGCGTCAGTTTCTTTTCTTTGCGCTTCTGCACCATTATTTCCATCTTAGCCCTCCTTTTTCACCCGGGAGCCTCATTTTAGCGCATATCGCGCTATCCTGTCAACACTTTTTAGCGCGTTTACTTCATTTTTTATATGCACTGATTGTGCTAATATGTTATCCAGGAGGTGGCCATATGGATTTTTCGCAGCGCATCGTCGTCCTTCGAAAACAGCGAAAATGGACGCAGGAAAAGCTCGGCGAGCTGGTCAACATGTCCCAGCGGTCCGTGGCCAACTGGGAATCCGGTGAGCGCTCCCCATCCATTCCTACACTCATAGAACTGTCTAATAAATTAAATGTTTCTATAGATTATATGCTCGGCTGCTCCGACACTCCCGAAAAAGCAAAAGAGCAGCCCGCCTCTGATGAGGACGAGCTGCTCGCTGAGATCATTTCCAGGATCCGGGCGCTGCCTGATCCGGCTCTGAGTCGGGTGTCTGATTTTCTGGATGGCATTCAAGCTGGTCGAGAAGTCGCTGCAGCTGCAGCAGCTGAGCATGATCAAGCTGAGCCGCCCGCTCGATAATCTCCTCCCTGGTCATTCTGTTTCCTTTCCGCTGGAGCGCTCCGGCATATATTGCGCCCGATCATTTTATCATAACATTCCGCGATCAAAAAGAGGAGGATCCCACCATGCGCCGTTTTTGTTCTGTTTTATCGTCCACCCTGGCTACCGGCCTTGCCGCTGCTCTCCTGATCATCGCCCCGACGCCTGCCGCTGCGGACCTGCCGGACATCTCCGGCCTGTCCTTTGACGAGCTGGTGGAGCTCCGGGAGCAGCTGAACCTTGCCATCTGGCAGTCCGAGGACTGGCAGGAGGTCACCGTCCCCGCCGGCACCTGGACCATCGGCGAGGACATCCCCGCAGGGCACTGGACCATACGCCCCGCCGGCAGCCAGGACATGCTCAACGTGGCCTATCATGATCTGGTGGACGCCTCCGGCCAGGGCGTCGCCCCGGGCTGGCACGGCTGGAACGGGATCCTCACCGGCCCGGACCATCCCTACCCGGAGCGCACCTCCGTGGATCTGGACATGGTCGAGGGCATGCACTTCACCTGCTCGAAACCGGTTATCTTTACCCCCTACGCAGGCAAGCCCGACCTCGGCTTTAAATAATCCCTAATGTATCTCAGCGTTTATTCAGCGTTTTTTCAGCGTATCCCAAGCCCGCCCCAATCTGCCCCCAAACTGTACCCAACTCCACCCCAGGATCCCACAGCACCCACGGCATCCGTCCGTCTGTTGCGGCTTCCGGCTCCGTTTTTGTTACGCGTAACAAATTCTGTAACGGCCTTTTTTGCTCTCCTGTTACATGCTAAACCCTTATTTTTCAACGCTTCCAGCCCTGTTTCTCGCCCGTTGTAACATTGTAACGCTTTTTTAGGGGTATACCCCCACCACATAATTTTTTATCCCCTCAGGAGGAACACATGGGAACCATTGAACACCGCGGAAAAAACTCCTGGAGAATCGGCACCCAGGTCAAAGTCGGAAAAGACTGGCAATGGATCCGGATCCCGCTCCGGATGGATCCGGCGCTCTCTGAGGACGCCCAGCGCCGCGCAGCGGAGCGCGAGCTCCTGATGCTGGAGGCCAGGCTCGCCGGCACCCCCGCGGAGATCCCCACCCTCCGCGAATGGTCGGAGACCTGGCTCACCAAGCACCTGAGCCAGGACGCCAGCCCGGTCACCGTCGCCAACTATCGTTATCTCCTCTCCTCCCGGATCCTCCCGCAGCTGGGCGACCTCCCCCTCACAGATCTCACGCCCGCCCGCCTCACCGACTGGCTGTACAACCTCCGCAAAGAAACCCGCAAATCCACCCGCCTGCCGGACGACAAACTCAAACGTCCCCGCCGGCAGGGCGAGCAGCTGATCACCGACGCCAGGGCCGCGCGCCCGCTCTCCGCGAAAACCGCCCAGAACTATCTCGGCTGCATCAAGACCATGCTGGCCGCTGCCGTCCGCATCGGGCTCCTCGAATACAATCCCGCTGACCGCGTCCAGGGCCCCAAACGGCGGAAGAAAAAGAAGCCGACCCTCCCGGAGCCGGAAGTGATCGCCCTGCTCCAGCTGATCATCACCGAGGCGGAGCCACCGCTCAAGCTCGCCGTCCTGCTGGCCATGCTCTGCAGCCTTCGCCTCGGCGAAGTCGGCGCCCTTAAATACAGCAGCGTAAACTGGGACGCCGGCACCATCACCATCGACCGCGCCTTGAAATACACCCCCGCAGACGGCGCCTTTATTGCCGAAACGAAAACCGAGGCCGGCGACCGCGTGATCACGCTGCCCCCGTCCATGGTCCGGATCCTGCATGACGCCATGTGGGACGACATCATGGAGGCCCAGGATCTCCCGGAAAAATGGCAGGGCGACTCCTGGATCGTCCACAGCCGGCACGGCGCACGCGTTAACAAAGACACGCCGTCAAAGTGGTTCCGAAAATTCGCGGACGCCCACGGATTCCAGGGGCTCACCTTCCACGGCCTGCGGCATGTCCATGCCAGCATGCTCCTGCAGCACCGGGTGGACCTCCAGTCCGTCTCCGTCCGCATGGGCCATTCTGATCCATCTGTCACACTGCGAGCCTACGCCGATGCCATGCCGGCCCGGGATCAGGATGCCGCTGCCACCATGGACCGTCTCCTCCTGGCCACCGGCTCCGTCGTCCCCGCGGAAGATCCCGCTGCCGATCCACCAGCCGCACCCGACCCATAAAACCATCCGGCAGCCGCCGATCTACACTTGTCACTTATTCATCTGCTAAGGAACGCGCCAGGAGCCTTTATTTTCAAGGCTTCCAAGGCGCGTTTCTTAGTTCCCAGGGAAATTATTCCCCGCGGACATATTCATATTTCCCCCAATTCCCCCAGGCCGTCCCCCCTTGCAGCGCAACGGCTCCAGCCGTTCTCCCGCCGATCCTTCCCCCAGTTTTCCACCGCTTTAACCGCTTTTCCCCATCAAAACCGGCAAAACAAAAACCCTGTGACTGTTGAAATCACAGGGTTTTTATAATGTCGAAGTGGCGGGATTCGAACCCGCGGCCTTTTGGTCCCGAACTTCACACCACGCCAGGCAAACTTTATTAGACACCACTATTCCCAGAAAATGTTACATTGTTACAAACGTTACTTTATATTTTCCCTTCATTATATAGGCCACACACCTCTTATCTTTATCTTTTGTTACTTTTTGTTACAATTTGTTATATTGTTAGCTTTTAATTGGCCCACCCCCTGGATTTTAAACCATTCTGCGCTGGAAGGTCCTCAATTAATATTATTATTTTGATTAATATTTATATTTATTTTTTTATTATCTTGAGTTGCTTGATGAACTGATCCGGCTTTTCTTTTTTTTTTTCATTTCCTCTTATCATACTTTCTCTTTTTTTAGCTAGTAATTCATAAACATTATTTTTATTGTTATTTTCATTTTCATTCATT
>CAMVAJ010000016.1 GCA_947165425.1 uncultured Clostridia bacterium | reverse complement strand
GATCCCGGATCGCGCCGCCGATACAGGTGGCCGCGCCGCCGAAGGGCTCGATCTCGGTGGGATGGTTGTGGGTCTCGTTTTTAAACATGAGCAGCCAGGGCTCGGTCTTGCCGTCCACATCGACCTCGATCTGAATGGAGCAGGCGTTGATCTCCTCGCTGACGTCGATGTTCGGGGTCTGCCCCCGCTTGCGCAGGAGCTTAGCGCCGATGGTGGCGACATCCATGAGATTAATGGGCCGTTTGGCGGCTTTTTCCGGGCCGTAAACCTCCTCGCGGGCCGCCAGATAACGCTTGAAGGCTGCCTCGACCGCGGGCTTGCGAAGCTCCACCTCGTCCAGGGTCGTCAGGAAGGTGGTATGGCGGCAGTGATCGGACCAGTAGGTGTCGATCATGCGGATCTCCGTGATCGTCGGATCTCTGCGCTCGCTCCGGAAATAGGCCTGGCAGAAGGCCAGATCATCCTGGTCCATGGCGAGACCGTAGCGGGCCACAAAATCGGACAGCCCCTGCGGATCCAGATCGAGGAAGCCGGTCAGGGTCTCCACGTGATCCGGCGTCTCGTACCGCTCGCGCAGGGTTTCCCGCTCCGCCAGCGAGGCTTCGCGGGCCTCCACCGGGTTGATCACATGCTTTTTGATCCGGCTCAGTTCCTCTTCGCTGGGTTTGCCCTCAAGGATGTAGACCCTTGCGGTGCGCACGGTCGGGCGATCGCAGGGCTGCACCATCTGGATGCACTCCTCACAGGAGGCGGCCCGCTGATCGAACTGGCCCGGAAGATACTCCACGGCAAAAACCGTCTCCGCCTCCGCGGGGAGCTGCGTGTAGGTCAGATCCAGCTGCGGCTCGGAGAAGACCACGGGGATGCATTTCTGATAGAGATCCTCTGCCAGCCCTTCGACATCATACCGATTCAGCAGGCGAAGACCGGTCACCGATTTGATCAGCAGGATGTGTCGGATCTCATGGAGCAGCTGACGGGCCTCAACGGCATACTCCGGTCTCTTTTCTACATAAATACGACGGACGCTCATGCTATTCCTATCCTTTGCAATGTCCTATTATGCTTTGGCTGCCAGTGCGCGCTGACCGATGTCCCGGCGCATGTGGCGATCCTGGAAGGAGATCTGATCGGCGGCCGCGTAGGCCTTTTTGATCGCCTCCCGCAGCTCGGGCGCTACGCAGGTCACCCCTAAGACGCGCCCGCCCGCGGTGAGAATGGTCCCGTCCGCGGCGCGTTTGGTGCCGGCGTGGAAAATCTGCGCGGTTTTCCCGGCTTCCTCCAAACCGGAGATCGGGTAGCCGGACTGATACTTGACCGGATAGCCGCCGGAGGCCAGAATGACGCAGCAGGCGCTCTGGTCTGAGAAACAGACCGGCGTATCCTTCAGCGTGCCATGGGTGGTGGCCAGCATCGCCGTGAGCAGATCGCTCTCCATCAGCGGGAGAACCACCTGCGTCTCCGGGTCGCCGAACCGGCAGTTATACTCGATCACCTTCGGGCCGTCGGCGGTCAGCATCAGACCAAAGTACAGACAGCCCTTGAAGGGACAGCCCTCCGCACGCATGGCCGCCACCGTCGGCAGCATGATTTCATCCATGACGCGGCGGGCGATCTCAGGGGTATAGTAGGGATTGGGGGCCACCGTGCCCATGCCGCCGGTGTTCAGCCCCTGATCCCCGTCGAGGGCGCGCTTGTGATCCATCGAGGAGACCATGGGGACGATGGTCTCTCCGTCCGTGAAGGAGAGCACAGAGACCTCGGGCCCTGTCAGAAACTCCTCGATCACCACGCGGCTGCCCGAAGCACCGAATTTGCTCTCGACCATCATGGTGCGCAGCGCATCCTCCGCCTCGGCGCGGGTGGAGCAGATCAGCACGCCTTTGCCCAGCGCGAGGCCGTCCGCCTTGACCACCATCGGGCAGGGAGCCTCGCCCCGGACATAGGCCAGCGCGGACTCGTACTGCTCAAAGGTCTCATAGCGGGCGGTGGGGATGCCGTACTTCTTCATCAGGTTTTTGGCGAAGATCTTGCTGCCCTCGATCCGGGCGGCGGCTTTGTTCGGGCCGAAGGCCGGAACCCCGATCTCCTGTAGGGCGTCCACCATGCCCAGGCACAGCGGATCGTCCTGGGCGACGACCACGTAGTCCACCGGGTGCTCGCGGCAGAAAGCAACCACGCCGTCGATATCCGTGGCCTTCAGCGGGACAAGCTCACAAAAGGCCGCCATACCGCCGTTGCCCGGGGCGGCCCAGAGCTTCTGAACCTGCGGATTCTCCCGCAGCTTTTCCGCGATGGCGTGCTCCCGCCCGCCGCCGCCGACGATGAGGATATTCATAGCAATGTACCTCTGCTGCAGATCAATGATGGAACAGCCGCTGGTGATTGAAGAACATCACCATGCCATAGGCGTCGCAGGTGTCGATGACCTGCTGATCGCGGATGGAGCCGCCGGGCTGCACGATGTAGTCCACCCCGGAGCGGTGGGCGCGCTCAATGTTGTCGCCGAAGGGGAAGAAGGCGTCGCTGCCCAGCGAGACGCCGCGCTGAGAGGAGAGCCATTCCCGCTTCTGGGCTTTGGTGAGCTCGGCCGGCTTCTTAGTGAAGTAGTTCTGCCAGCGGCCCTCGGCGAGTACTTCGTCGGCGTCCTCGGAGAGATATACGTCGATGGTGTTGTCCCGGTCCGGGCGGCCCAGGGTGGGCAGGAAGGGCAGGGCCAGCACCTGCGGATGCTGACGGAGAAGCCACTTGTCCGCCTTCTCGCCGGCGAGACGGGTGCAGTGGATGCGGCTCTGCTGGCCGGCGCCCACGCCGATGGCCTGGCCGTCCTTGACGTAGCAGACGGAGTTGGACTGAGTGTATTTCAGGGTGATCAGGGCGATGGCCAGATCACGGCGGGCGGCATTGGGCAGCTCCTTGGTGGCCGTGACAACCTCGCCCAGATTCTCCGGGCTGATCTCGCACTCGTTGCGGCCCTGCTCGAAGGTAACCCCGAAGACCTGCTTGCGCTCGATGGGCGCGGGGACGTAATCCGGATCGATCCGGACGATATTGTATCCGCCCTTGCGCTTGCTCTTCAGGATCTCCAGCGCCTCGTCGGTGTAGCCGGGCGCGATGACGCCGTCGGAGACCTCGGGCTTGATCAGCAGCGCGGTGGACGCGTCGCACACGTCGCTCAGGGAGATCCAGTCGCCGAAGGAGGACATGCGGTCCGCGCCGCGGGCGCGCGCGTAGGCGCAGGCTAGGGGGGAGAGCTCTCCGGCGTTCTCCGGCACGAAATAGATCTGCTTCAGCGTATCGCTCAGGGGCAGGCCGACGGCAGCGCCGGCAGGGCTGACATGCTTGAAGGAAGCCGCGGCGGGGAGCCCGGTCGCCTGCTTCAACTCACGCACCAGCTGCCAGCCGTTCAGCGCGTCGAGAAAATTGATATAGCCCGGCTTGCCGTTCAGAACGGTCACCGGCAGCTCGCCCTCCTCCATAAAGATCCGGGCAGGCTTCTGGTTGGGGTTGCAGCCGTATTTCAGCTCGAGTTCTTTCATCAGTTGTTACCTCCGTTTTTGTTGAGAAGGACCGTGTGGACCGCTTCGCCGGTCGCCAGGTCGATCTGGGCGGTGAAGAGGGAGACTTTGTTGTCCGCGTTGAGATTGTCCCAGAGCATATGCGTGAAGGAAGCGAAATCGTCCGGGATAGAGACCCGCTCCGGCTCGCCCTCGAAGGAGGGAATCGGGTTGCCGTCGCAGCGGTAGGTGTGGATGAAATGGCCCTCGCCGGCGACGGGCTGAGCGAAATCGAAGAAGAAGCGCTGCACGCTCTCTCCGTTGCCATTGTCGGATTTCAGAATGGAGAGCTGATAGCAGACCTTTCCGTCCTTCACGCACAGCAGGCCGCTGATGCGGGGGGTGAAGTTCGGCGGGTCAGGCTCGAAGGTCCGGGTGCGCAGCGCGTCCTCGAAAGATTTCCCCTCAGCCAGGAAATCGCAGATGGTGTCGGTCTGATCTCCGTTGGTGACAACCCAGACCCCTTTTTGCGGGACACGGATCGGCGCGTAGATGATCAGGGACGGATCCACCATCTTGCTCTCGTCGAAGGCCTTGGTGATGATCCCGCCGTCCGGCTGGGAGACAAAGATCCGGTTGCGGCTATTGACGCTGCGGCCCATGATGAAGTAGCCGATCACCGCGTGCTTGCCGTCGGGGGCGATCCCCAGAACGATCCCGCGGCCGGGATAGGTGTTGCCAGAGAGCAAGTTTTGGAGAGAATCCAGCTTCATGGGTTTGTACTCCTTTACAGTGTTGCGTCGTATCGGGCGTTCAGACGGAGAGATCGGAAGCCACCTGCTCGAGCGCCGCCGGGAGGAGCTTCCACTCGGCCTCCTCCATCACCCGGCGCTGAAGCAGCTCAGGCGTATCGCCGGGCAGCACGGCCACCGCCTGCTGGGCGATGATGTCCCCGCCGTCGGGGATCTCGTTGACAAAGTGGACCGTTGCGCCGGTGAGCTTTACGCCGCGGGCGAGGGCGGCCTCATGGACGCGCAGCCCGTAGAAACCTTTGCCGCAGAAGGAGGGGATCAGGCTGGGGTGAATGTTCAGGATCCGGTGATCGAAGGCACGGATGACATTCTCCGGCAGAATCGTGAGAAAGCCAGCCAGCGCCACAAGCTGGATGTCATGCTCGCGCAGCAGGGCGATCAGCCGCTGACCGTAGGCTTCCGGTGTTTCATCGGAGCTCTTGGCCAGCACGGCGCGCGCGATGCCGGCCTTTTCGGCCCGGGTCAGCGCGTAGGCCTTCGCGTTGGAGGAGACCACCAGGGCGATCTCCGCGTGGGGGAGCGCGCCGGCCTTTGCCGCGTCGAGAATGGCCTGCAGATTGGTGCCGCCGCCGGATACCAGAACCGCGGTACGGATCACAGGAGACACACCCCCCGCTCGCCCCGGCGAATCTCGCCGAGGAAATAGGCCTCCGGCTCGCCGCTCTGGCGAAGGATCGCCAGCGCGCGGTCCGCGTCCGACTGGGGGACGGTGATGGTCATGCCGACACCCATGTTGTAGGTGTTGAACATGTCGTGCTCCGGAATCTCCCCCTCCCGCTGCAGAATGCGGAAGATCGGCGGAATCCTGACATCGCCGCGGCGAATGACCGCCTCGCAGTCCGCGCCAAGGGAGCGTGGGATATTCTCATAGAAGCCGCCGCCGGTGATGTGGCTGATGCCGCGGGGCTGGATCTCCTTCAGCAGGGCGAGCACCGGCTTGACGTAGATTTTCGTCGGGGTCAGAAGAGATTCCCAGAGGGGCTGATCGAGCTCGTCGTAGCGGCGGTTTTCGCCGCCCTCGCCGATGCGGAAGACCTTCCGCACCAGGGAGAAGCCGTTGGAATGGATGCCGGAGGAGGGGAGAGCGATGATCACGTCGCCGGGCTCCATGGTCTCTCGGTCAATGACCTTCGCGCGGTCCACCAGACCCACGGAGAAGCCGGCCAGATCGTATTCCTCCAGGGGCATCATTCCGGGGTGCTCCGCGGTCTCTCCGCCAATGAGGGCGCAGCCGGCCTGAACGCAGCCCTCCGCAACGCCCGCCACGATGGCAGCGATCTTCTCCGGCTCGTTGCGGCCGCAGGCGATGTAGTCCAGGAAGAACAGCGGCGCCGCGCCGCAGCAGATGATGTCGTTGACACACATTGCCACGCAGTCGATGCCGACGGTATCATGCCGGTCCAGCAGGAAGGCCAGCTTCAGCTTGGTGCCCACGCCGTCCGTCCCGGAGACCAGGACAGGTTCCGCCATGCCGGACAGCTGTGGCGCAAAGAGACCGCCGAAGCCGCCCAGACCGTCCACCACGCCGGGGATCTGCGTTCTGGCCACGTGGGCTTTCATCAGCTCAACCGCCTTGTAGCCGGCGGTGATGTCCACGCCGGCGGCCTGGTAGGATTTGCTCTCGCTCTTCATGACTGCTTCTCCTTGCCCTCGGGATTCAGAGGAATCTCAAATTTATGCTTTGCGGTGGATTTGGGCGGCGCGATGGGGTATTCGCCTGTGAAGCAGCCGCGGCAGAGCGGAATCTTCACGCCACAGGTGAGTTCATCCACCGCCTCAAGGGGAAGGAAACCGATGGAGTCAGCGCCAATGATCTGGCAGATTTCTTCCTTGGTGTGCTGGTTCGCGATCAGCGTTTCCTCCGACTCGATATCCGTGCCGAAATAGCAGTTGTAGCGGAAAGGCGGGGACGAGAACATGACATGGACTTCTTTGGCGCCAGCCTCCCGGAGGATGCGCACGACCCGTGCGGAGGTGGTGCCCCGGACGATGGAGTCGTCCACCAGGACGACCCGCTTGTCCCGGACCGTCGCGGTGACCGCGTTCAGCTTGATGCGCACACTGTCGGCGCGCTGGTTCTGGGTGGGCTGGATAAAGGTGCGGCCGATGTATTTGTTTTTAATCAGGCCGATGCCGTAGGGAATGCCGGATTCATAGCTGTAGCCCAGGGCCGCGTCAAGGCCGGAGTCCGGCGCGCCGATGACCACGTCCGCCTCCACCGGGTGATTCCGGGCGAGAATGCGGCCGGCCTCCACGCGGGACTGATGGACCGACACGCCGTCAACCACGGAGTCGGGCCTGGCGAAGTATACAAACTCGAAGACGCACAGGCCGCTCCCCTCCGCGCGGATCGGAGGATAGACCTCCACGCCGCGGCGGTTGACCACGACCATCTCGCCCGGAAGAATGTCGCGGACGAAGCGGGCGCCGATGGCGTCCAGTGCGCAGGTCTCAGAGGCAAACACCACATCGTCCCCCAGACGGCCCATGCACAGGGGCCGGAAACCGTGGGGATCCCGAACCGCGATCATCTTGGTCGCGGACATGATCAGCATGGAGTAAGCGCCCTCAATTACCCCCATGGCCGCCCGGACGGCCTCCTCGATGGAGCCGAGTTTCAGGCGCTGCTGGGTGATGGCGTAGGCGATGACCTCAATATCGGAGGTGGTATGGAAGATTGCGCCGGACAGCTCATACTGAGCCCGCAGCTCCGCCGCGTTGGTCAGCACACCGTTGTGGCACAGCGCCATGGCGCCTTTGAGATGATTCACAAGAAGGGGCTGCGCATTCTCACGGTTGAGGGAAATCTGACTGCCGTAACGGCAGTGACCGATGGCCATCTGACCTTCGGACATCCGCTCCATGCGGTCCTTGGTGAAAAACTCGGTTACAAGGCCGACATCCTTGTGGCAGCTGATCACGCCATCCCGGTTGATGGCCATACCGCAGCTCTCCTGACCGCGGTGCTGCAGGGCGTACAGAGCATGGTAGGTCTCAGAGATCACGCCGTCGGCAGTGTCGCCGCGGCGGTAGAGTCCGAATACACCGCACTCCTCATGAAGCTTGTCAGATTGATACATGTTTTCGCTCCTATCTGTGTGTAAAGTATAAGGGCACAAAAACCGCCCCGTCGATTCGGCGGGGCATGGCTTGTCAATCCCCCAGCAGGCGGTGGGAGATCTCCTGATAGGCTTCCTCAACGCCGCCCAGATCGCGGCGGAAACGGTCCTTGTCGAGCTTCTCGTGGGTCTCGCTGTCCCAGAAACGGCAGGTGTCCGGGCTGATCTCGTCGGCCAGGATCAGGGTGCCGTCGGCGGTGATGCCAAACTCCAGCTTGAAGTCGATCAGATCGATCTTCAGAGGCTTGAAGTAGCGGATCAGGAGGCTGTTGATCTTCAGGGCATAGGCGGCGATCTGCTTCATGGTCTGATCGTCAGCCCAGCCCATGGCGGCGATGTGGTACTCGTTGACCATCGGATCGCCGAGATCGTCATTCTTATAGCAGTACTCCAGGACGGTCTTCTTCAGGGGCGTGCCCTCGGGGAGACCGAGGCGCTTGGAGAGACTTCCGGCGGCGACGTTGCGAACGATGACTTCCAGCGGGACGATGGAAACCTTCTTCACGAGGGTCTCGCGGTCGGAGATCTCCTCGACGAAGTGGGTTGGAACGCCGTTCTTCTCCAGCATTTTCATCAGGAAGTTGGTCATCCGGTTGTTGATGACGCCCTTGCCCTCGATGGTGCCCTTCTTGAGACCGTTGAAGGCGGTAGCGTCGTCCTTGTACTCCACCATCACGATCCCGGGATCGTCGGTGGCAAAGACCTTCTTGGCTTTTCCCTCGTAAAGCTGCTCAAGTTTCTTCATGAAATCATGTACCTCCTCAATGTGGTTGTCTTCTGTGTTTGGAAGGAATGTCAGAGCTTTTCCTGCAGCGCCGCGTCCTTGGCGAGGACCTTGCGCGTGTTTTCGGCGCGGACCGCATCCAGGCGCGCCGCCAGGTTACCCTCGGATACCGCGAGAATCTGCGCGGCCAGCAGCGCGGCGTTCGCACTCCCGTCGATGGCGACGGTGGCAACGGGCATGCCGCTGGGCATCTGCACGGTGGAGAGAAGGGCGTCCAGGCCGTCCAGCGTGGAGGACTTGACCGGGATGCCGATCACGGGCAGGGTCGTGCGGGCAGCCAGCGCGCCGGCCAGATGGGCTGCCTTGCCCGCGGCGGCAATGATCACGCCGAAGCCCTGCTCACGGGCGTCCCTGGCGAAATCCGCCGCGGCGTCGGGTGTCCGGTGAGCGGAGTAGACATGGGCCTCGAAGGGGATCTCCAGGGCCCGGAGCTGGTCGAAGCAGGGCTGAAGAACAGGCAGATCGCTGTCCGAGCCCATGATGACCGCAACTTTGCGCATGGTCTGTTCCTTTCATTGGTCTGGTTTGGAAACAGAAAAAGGCGTGCTCTCTGCGTCACACCTGCATGCAACGCTTGGCAGAGGCTGATGCGGCTGTGGTCAGGTCGCCCTGGGTGGGTAAGCCGGTTCCTCATCGGGAGCCACCGCCTTTCCGAACATTGCGCCTCATTTTACGAAATTTGGACAGCCTTGTCAACCCTTTGAAAACCTGAAATCCGAATGTCACAAAAAGTTAAGAAAATCATGTAAAACTTGGTAAAATGCAGGACCTGATAGACAAATTTTAAGCCCTGTTGTGATACGAATATTATTATCAAATTTTAGAATAATGTTCGTGATTTGATAATATGGAACCATGGTGACCGTTCCGTACATGCCTGCGTTCGAACGGTTTTTTGAGACGCGATTCGCGGTGAGCGCGCGAAGTACCCTCTTGCTTTTTGCCCTAAAGAATGGTTTAATGAGATCTGTAAAGCGAGGGAAACCACATGATGGAGATAAACTGGTATCCGGGCCATATGGCCAAATCGAAACGCCTGCTGGCGGATCAGCTGCGCCGGGTGGACGTGGTGCTGGAGCTGTGCGATGCCCGCATCCCGGACTCCAGCCGGAATCCGGAGCTCGAGCGGCTGATCGGCGGAAAGAGCCGCGTGCTGCTGCTGAACAAGGCGGATTTAGCGGATCCGCAAATCACGGCGGCCTGGCTCCGGCACTATCGGGCGGAGGGGATCGAGGCGGCGCCCTTTTCCGCCGTCAGCGGGAAGGCGAAGGATGCGCTAGCGCTGATTGACCGTGCGGCGAAGGAGGCCGTGGCGCGCGCGGCGGCCAAGGGCATGCGCAAAACGGTCCGCGCGATGGTCGTCGGCGTTCCAAACGTCGGGAAGAGCACGCTGATCAACCGGCTGCACGGCAGCGGCATCGCCAAAACCGGCGACAAGCCCGGCGTGACGCGTTCCAACCAGTGGGTGAATATTACTCCCTATCTGCAGCTGATGGATTCCCCGGGCCTGATGTGGCCCAAGCTGCAGGATCAGCTGGCGGCCAGACGGCTGTGCTATATCGGCTCGATCAAGGACGATGTCGTGGATCTGCCCTTGCTGACGATCCTGCTCCTGGAGGATCTGCTGGCGAGCGCGCCCGAGGCAGCCTGCGCCAGATACCGGATCGCGGATCCGACGAAACGTGGGCCGGAATTGCTGGACGAGGTGTGCGCAGGCCGCGGCTTCCTGATGAAGGGCGGCGTCAGCGACTACGACCGCTGCTGCGCGGTGGTGCTGGACGAGTTCCGGGCCGGAAAATGCGGGCGGATCAGTCTCGAGCGGCCGCCGCGAGCCAAAACCATGGCGAAGGAGCAGAATACAAATGGCGGGAACGAACCGGCAGGAGCGGATGGAAACGCTGCGGGCGTTTGATCTATCCTATATCAAAACAGACGAAACTATCGTCCTGGCCGGCATGGACGAGGCGGGGCGCGGCCCCCTGGCCGGGCCGGTGGTCGCGGCGTGTGTGCGCATGCCGATCGAATCGGCCATACTGTGGGTGGACGACTCCAAGAAGCTCTCAGAAAAACGCCGGGAGCTCCTCTATGGCGAGATCATGGCGGAAGCGGAAGCGGTCGGTGTGGGCTTCGCGATGGCGGAGGAGATCGATGAGATCAACATTCTGCAGGCCACGATGAACGCGATGCGGCGCGCGGCCCGACAGGTGGAAGCGGATGTCTATCTGATCGACGCGGTGAAGAACCTGGACCTGCGGGGGCGGGAGGTGCCGATCATCAAGGGGGACGCCACCTCCTACCGGATCGCGGCGGCCTCCATCATCGCAAAGGTGACGAGGGATCGCTGGATGCGCGAGGCGGCAGCGCAATGGCCCGGGTACGGCTTTGAGCAGCACAAAGGCTATGGTACGGCGGCACACATCGAAGCGATCCGCAGACTTGGCCCCTGTCCGATCCATCGCAGGAGCTTTATCGGACATTTTCTGTAAGACAAGTTCCTGTGCGACGCGGCGGGAGAACAGTATGACAGCGGAGGAGAAGAGCCAGACCCGGTATCAGAAAGGGATCAGCGGAGAGGAAATCGCCAGATCCTACCTGGAGTCGCGCGGCATGACCTTCGTCCAGGCGCGATTCCGTGCCTGCGGCGGAGAGATCGACCTGGTGATGCGCGAGGGAGATACCCTTGTCTTTGTGGAGGTTAAATACCGCCCCGGCGGCCATGCGGGGGAAGGCCTTCTCGCGGTGACAGCGGACAAAAAGAGGCGCCTGTGGCGGGCCGCCCTGGCTTATCTGGCCCGCGGCGGAAACATGGACGTGCCGGCGCGGATGGACGTGATCGAGATTACCTCCGATGGCATCACGCATATTCCAAACGCGTTAATCGGCTGATGGAGAGAACTGAGGTGAGTGGCCTTGCGCAATCTATGGACAAGAATCGCCTGCGGCGCGCTCGTCCTGTTTTGGGGCATCTTTTTTTTGAATGCTTCCCTTGCGGAGGAGCCTGTCAATCTGATCGTGAACCCTGGCTTTGAGAAGCTGGACAGCTATGGCAATCCCGCCGGCTGGGAGGTCAGCGCCTGGTATACCGCGGAGGGGTATTCCTCCTACACCCTGGACAATACGCTGCCCCACAACGGCACAGGCTGTGCCGCCGTTCAGAACTACGCGGACAACGACGCCCGGTTTGTTCAGGTCGTCGACGTGGAGCCGGAGGAGCTCTATCTGCTGTCCGGCTGGATTCGGGCCGAGGGGGTCTCTGTTACGAGCAGCTGGGGCGCAAATCTCTCGGTGGAGGGACTCTACGCGCGGACCCGGCCCATCTACGACACGCAGGGCCAGTGGGTCTATGTGGAACTCTACGGCGAAACCGGCCCTGAACAGACGACGCTGACCGTCTGCGCCCGCGTTGGCGGTTACAGCGCGGAGGCGTCGGGCAAAGCGTGGTTCGATGATCTGTCGCTGACCAAGGTGGACAGCGTTCCGGGCGATATGGTGGCGACCCTCTTTTTCTCCTCGGATGCATCCTGGAATCAGGGCGATGACGCGGACGACTGGGAAGACAGCTGGGATTCGGACGATGTCAATGAGGCAGCGTCGGCGTGGCCCTGGCTGGCGGCGGCCGGCGCGGCCTATGCGCTGCTGGCGCTTCTGCTCTCAGGCTGGATCCTGCGCGGCGGACGCAAGTCCGCAGGCGGTGAGCAAACCGTGGGCCGCTTTCCGCGCTGGTGTCTCTGGCTGTGTTTCGCGCTCGCGATCGCGGTGCGCGTGGTCATCGCGGCCAGGGTCGAAGGATATGAGGTCGATATCAACTGCTTCCGGGCCTGGGGAGACCGCATGCTGAAGATGGGGCCGGTGGGCTTCTACAGCGCGGACTATTTCTGTGATTATCCTCCTGCCTATATGCTGGTGCTCGGCGCGCTTCGCTGGCTCTGGCGGAGCCTCGAAAGCATTCTTCCTTATCCGCCCGCGGGCCTGGAATATGTCTGCCTGAAGCTTCCAGCGATCCTCTGTGACATCGGGATTTCATTCCTCGTCTGGCGCGTGGCAAAGAGCGCGGGCCGGACAGACAGACAGGCCTCCGAGCTGGCGCTGCTGATGGCTTTCAACCCGGTGCTGATCCTGGTCAGCAGCGCCTGGGGACAGATTGACGCGGTGCTGCTGCTCCTGCTGCTCCTGGTGGTCGTTCTGGCCATGCGCAAGCATTTTGCGGCGGCGATCCCGGTCTATGTGCTGGCGGTGCTGGTCAAACCGCAGGCGCTGGTGGTCGGGCCGCTGGGACTGCTGGCACTGGTGATCGTGGCAGTGCGCGAAAAGGAGAGCCGGAGGAAGCTGCTCCTGGGCGTTCTGCTGGCGATCGCACTGGTGGCTGCTGTGGTCATTCCCTTCAGCATCGGGCAGGAGCAGGACTGGCTGATTCAGCTCTACCGGAACACCATGTCCTCCTACCCCCATGTGTCGGTGAACGCGGCGAACCTCTACTATCTCTTCGGGGAAAACTGGCGCGCGCTGGAGACCCCGGCGCAGCTCGGCGTCTGCCTGTGTCTGTCCAGCATCGCCCTCGCCTGGGGACTGGTCACCCTGCTGTGGAACCGCCGTGCCGGCAAGACGCTGCCCTGGGCTGAGGCGGCCCTGTCGGCGGGCTTCGCTGGCTTCTTCGCCTTCTGCGCGGTGGGCTCCGGGCAGAACTACGACATCCTGGGGACGGGCGCCCTGGCTTTCGCAGTGGCGGTCCCGATCCTCCTGTATCTGCGCTCCTGCCGTCTCCGGGATCTGCCCCTGTGCGGCGCGGTGCTCTTTCTGCTGCTATTTACGCTCGGGACACGGATGCACGAGCGGTATCTTGTGCCGGCCATCGGGCTGCTGGCGCTGGCGCTTAGCTGGCGGCGGGATCTCCGTCTGCTGATCAGCCTGTGCCTGGTTTCGGCCGCGCTAATGATCAACATCGGCATTCCGCTGGACAACGCCATTGCCCTGGGCGCGAGCCAGGGGCATCTGAACAACGACACCTTCTGGCTGGCTTCCATCGCCGCCGGCCTGCTGCTGACAGCGGCAGGTCTGACCCTCTGGACGGCGGGAGACGTCTGCATACTGGATCAAGGCGAGAGCTTGAACGACGGGTTGAGACCTATCCTTCCTGTCTTGGGCGCGCCGGTAACACGGGCCCGGCTGCCGCGCTTTGCGCTGGACGCCTCGCTCCATTGGAGAAGGCTGGACACGGTGCTGGTGGTCGCGATCACGGCGGTTTACGCCATCATTGGCCTGTGGCATCTTGGCTCGACCAAAGCGCCGCAGACGGCCTGGACCTCCTCCGCCGTGGAGGAGCGCGTCACGCTCGACCTTGGGGATCAATACGAGAACTTTTCCATGCTCTATTTCTGCGGGGTCTCCCGGCGGGATTTCTCCGTGGCTGTCTCAAACGACGGGGAGCATTGGTCGGATGAATACTGGGCTGAGATGGAGCAGGGCGAGTGCTACCGCTGGAAGTATTTGATGCCCCTGCGATCCAGCGGCGACGGCGAGCGCGTCTGGAGCACCTCGAGGAGCTACGACGGCGTTCAGAAGCTCTCGGGCCGCTATGTGCGGATCACCGCGCAGCAGATCAACTTAGTGCTCAAGGAGGTCATCTTCCGCCAGAGCGAGGACGTATACTGGTATTATGCCGGGAAGGACAGCGAGCCGGTGCAGGTCACGCGGGAGGAGGCCAGCCGCGCGGACACGTCAAACGGCGGCTGGGTCGAGGTGAGCATGGTCTCGGGCAGGGAGATCCCAGCTGTCTTTGTCTCTCAGACCGGCATGGCGGAGGGCTCGCCGCTGGTCAGCGACGGCAGCGCGGTCACAGACGAGCCGGGCACCTGCGAGGGGGAGCCGGGCTGGTACAATTCCACCTACTTCGACGAGATCTATCACGCGCGCACGGCCTATGAGCATCTCCATGGCGAACAGCCCTACGAGACCACCCATCCGCCGCTGGGCAAGCTCCTGATGAGCTTGTGCGTCGCGATCTTCGGCATGACGCCCTTCGGCTGGCGGCTGGCGGGCTGTCTCGCCGGCATTGTGATGGTGCCGGTGATCTATGTCCTCGGAAAACAGCTGACGAAGCACACGCTGCCCGCCGCCGCGGCCGCGGTCATGCTCTCGCTGGACACCATGCATTACACCCAAACGAGAATCGCGACCATCGACTCCTTCCCGGTGCTCTTCATCATGCTGTCCTTCCTGTTCATGCTGCGCCTGATCCAGCGGGACTGGTGCGCGGTCCAGGGCGGATGCATGATCCGAATCCAGAAGCTTCTGCCGGATCTCGCGCTCAGCGGCCTGTTCATGGGCTGCGCGGTCGCCACCAAGTGGATTGGGATCTATGCCGGGATCGGACTGGCGGTGCTCTACTTCTGGACCTGCGTCCGCCAGCTGCGCATGGCGGGGGAGGCGCATGGGATCGCTCTTGAGACGGGCGATGAGAATGCCCGGATCCGGGGCGAGCGAAGCTTCAGACGGATCCTGCACCTGTGCCTGTGGTGTCTGCTGTTCTTTGTGGCCATTCCGCTGGCGATCTACTGTCTCTGCTACATTCCATACTTTGCCTTTGCCAAGCCGCGCGATTTCGGCACCTTCCTGAAGCTGATCTGGCAGGCGCAGGAGGGGATGCTTGGCTACCACTCCACGCCACGGCTGGGCATGGATCATCCGTTCTATTCGCCGTGGTACGAATGGCCGCTCAGCATCCGGCCGATGTATTACGCGATGGCCTCCTATATGCCGCGGGGGCGGAGCCTGGCGATCTTCTGCTTTGGCAATCCGGCGGTGTGGTATATCGGCCTGCTCGGCCTCGCGGGCGTGTTCGCGCTTTGGCTGAAACGGCATCGCTACACGCTGGAGGGCGAGGAGAACCTGTGGCATCTCGATGCCTCGGATATGCGCGTCGCATTCGCTTTTCTGCTGATCGGCTTTATGGCGCAGTTCCTGCCGTGGGTGCTGGTCCCGCGCGGAACCTATATCTATCACTACTTCGCCTCGGTTCCGTTCCTGATCCTGAGCGTGGCATGCTGCCTGGATAAGCTGGAGACGCTGTCGCCGCGGATCACAAGGACGGTAACATGCGTCTATCTGGCAGTCTGCCTGGTCTTCTTTGTGATCCTCTTCCCCTATGCCAGCGGGCTCGAGGTTCCGACATGGTGGCTGGAGCTGGGCAAGCGGATCATGCACGTCTATTATGGCTGATCAGCGGATCGCTGATTTGCGGTTTACAACAAAGAAAAAAGGCAAAATTTGGAGGGAATCCGGCAAAAGTGCCGGATTCCCTCTTGCCATTTTTTTGCGCTTGTATTATCATTGTACACAAAGTGCAGACAAAGTACAGTCTGTGCTTCCAGCCTGCCGGAGGTGTTATCGAACATGATGACCAAGGTAACCTTTCAGCCGATGATGGAGTCAAGGCCGATCCGGGAGATCGCCTATGAGGTGCTCAAGCATGCCATCATCACGGGAGAGATTCCCGCGGGCGAGCGGATTGTCGAGACAGCCTATGCGGATCGCCTACATATCAGCCGTACCCCCTTGCGCGAGGCGCTGCGCAAGCTGGAGCGTGACGGTCTGGTGGAGTATGTTCTGCGCAGGGGCGTGGTGGTTCGCGCCTTTACGATTGCGGACGTGGAGGAGATCTACACTATCCGCAACGCCCTGGAGATGCTGACGCTCCCCGCGATCATCCAGCACGCCACTGAGGAGGACATCACCGACCTGCGCACCAAGCTGGCCCGGATGGACGAGCTTGTCAAGGCCCGGGATATCGAGACGCTCTCCCCGCTGACGAGGGCTTTCCATAATGAAATCACCAGAATTTCGGGTCAAAACCGAATCCTTCGGGTTATAGACGGCCAGGACGAGTACATCACACGGTTCTCCGCCATGGCCATTCGTCAGGAATCGCGCCTGGAGGAAGCTCATCAGGAGCATCACCGCCTGGTGGATTATATCGAGGCCCGGGATCTGGAAAGCTTCCGGGCGCTGATGCAGCACCATATCGAGGAGAGCAAGCGGCGCTGCCTGGAGGCCATTGAACAGAAGGGCTGATATTGGAGGTCGTTTCATCGTGAAGCGTGCGGCGCTCTTCGATTTTGACGGAACGCTCTGCCCAGGTGACTCCATTGTGCCCTATCTGCGCTTCTGTATCCGGGAGGGCGCCGCGCCGGCCACCCAATGGCTGCGCGCCATTCACGGCTATCTGCGGCAGAGATGCCGCCCCGGGGAAATCGTGCGCGCCAAGGAGGAAACGCTCTCCTATATCCGGGACCGCGATAAAGCGGACATGGACATGCTGGCGCGCCGTTTTTTGCAGAAGGCGGTTCTGCCCCGGCTGGATCGCGCGGTGGTATCCGAGATGGAGAAGCTGCGGAGCATGGGCGTCCGGATTGTGATTCTGACCGCCTCGCCGGATGTGTACATGAATGTACTTCCTGAGCTGATTCCGGTGGATCAGGTGATCGCGACCCGCTGCGAGCTGAACGCGGAGGGCCGCTATACCGGCAGGATCGGAGCCAACTGCAAAGGGGAGCAGAAGGTCGTCCGCTGGCGTCAGGCGGATCCGGCGGGCGAATACGAGGTGTTCCGCGCCTACGGCGATTCAGCTTCCGACGCGCCGATGCTGCGGCTCGCGCGCGAGCCTGTCTGGGTCAATCCCAAAAGATCGGCTTTGTCGGAGCTTCCGGACGCAAGGATTCTGCGGACGGAATAAAACGGGCTGCATACCCACGGGTAGAGAGGGGAAGGTGCTATGCTGCAGGTCAAGCCGCTGCCGACAGGTCAATCCCTTCCGCGCGCCATCGACGCGCGGGTCCTCTGCGGCGAGACGGTCACCGTGCGGGTGGGGCGGGGCGGTCTGTCTCTCTTTTCGCTCAGCTACGCGCCGGCTGCCTCGGCACAGTGGCGGAGCTTTGCGATGGGCGAGCAGGCGGAACTGGCTTTGGCAGGCCGCCTTCCCAACGCGGCGGTATACGGCGCTTTCCAGGACGGGGAGCTGATCGGTCTGGCGATCTGCCGGGCGGCGGAGAGCGGCTGGTGCGAGCTGCTGGATCTGCGGGTCGATCCCGCCTATCGGCTGGAGGGCGTCGGCCGGAATCTTTTGGACGCCTGCCAGCGCTTCGCGGACCAGGTCGGCGCATCGGGCCTGCGATGCCTGACCCGGGATGACCATCCGGTTATGTGCCAGTTTCTCGAGCACTGCGGCTTCGAGCTTCAGGGGCTGGACCGAATGATCTGGGCCATGACGCCGGAGGAGCGGGTCAAGCCGATGATGCGCCGCTGCTGCGGCCTGGTCTTCTACCGGGCGCGGGAGCGGAACAGAGGATAAACCAAAAACAAGGAGCAAAAATCAATCGATGATGCGTTTGCAGAAATACCTCGCGATGTGCGGGGTCGCCTCCCGCCGAACCGCGGAAAAAATGATTGCGGAAGGCCGCGTCAAGGTAAACGGAAAAACCGTGACCGAGATGGGCGTCCAGGTGGATGAGGCGGCTGACCGCGTCGAGGCGGACGGGAAAACGGTCCACATGGAGGCGGAAAAACACTATATCGCCTACTATAAACCGGTCGGCGAGGTGACGACGGCCTCCGACCCGGAGGGCCGCGAGACGGTCATGGACAAGTTCCGGGATTACCCGGTTCGTCTCTTTCCGGTAGGACGGCTGGACTACGACAGCGAGGGTCTCCTGCTGCTGACCAACGACGGCGAGATGATGAACAAGCTGCTTCATCCGAGCCGCGAGGTTCCCAAGAGCTATCTGTGCATGGTCTCGAACCATGTGACGGAGGAGGAGCTGCGCCGGCTGCGGCAGGGCGTGATGATGGACGGCCGCCTAACCTCCCCGGCGGAGGTCCGGCTGATCCGCTATGAAACCTTTGACTCGGTGGTCCTGGTGACCATCCATGAGGGACGGAACCGGCAGGTGCGCCGGATGTTTGAGGCGATCGATCACCAGGTGGTGCAGCTCCGCCGGGTGGGCTTCGGCCCGATCCGTCTGGGCGATCTGCCCCGCGGGCGCTGGCGCAGGCTCACGGAGGACGAAATCCGACGCCTGAAGGCGCTCGGATAAGCCGGGGGAGCATAGGATCGGGATGGAGAAGGAGCAATTGGAACCCTACGAGCTCCACGCGGCCAGGCAGCTGGCGGCGGAAATGTGGAGCAAGGTCATTCGACCCGGTGATACCGTGGTGGACGCCACGCTCGGCAACGGCTATGACACCTGCATCCTGGCCGGGTTGGTCGGCGCAGCGGGACATGTGATCGGCTTTGACATCCAGGAGGAGGCGGTTGCCCGCACCCGCGAGCGGCTGTCCTCCGCAGGCCTGGAGGCGCGCTGCGAGCTCCACGTGCTGAGCCATGAGCATATGGCTGATTTCATCCCCGCTGAGGTTCAGTGTATCGTCTTCAATCTGGGCTGGCTTCCGGGCTGGGACAAGTCGGTCACGACGCACTGGGAGTCGACAAGAACTGCGGTGCTGGCGGCGCTGGATCACCTCGCGCCCCTGGGGATGCTGACGGTCTGCGTCTATCCGGGCCACGCGGCGGGCGAGGAGGAGCGCTGCAGACTGCTGGAATTGCTTGCAAGTCTCCCGCCGCAGGTGTATAATGTACTTCACCAGCGTTTTCTGAACGCCGGAGCGGGCGCGCCGGAGTGCTTCGCGGTTCAGCGGCAGCGCAGACGGAACAGCCCGAAACAATGACTTTGTTTTATCAACTCACAGAGGGAGGATCAATCCATGAAACGACTGCTGTGCGTGTTTTTCGCCCTTGCAATGGCCTGCGTGATGTGCGCCGCTTCTGCCGATCCGATGCTGACCCACGGGGGCAACATTGTTTGGCTGGGAGAGCGCAACTATCTGTATCTGCGGGATACGCAGGGGACGGTCAAACAGCTGCCTTCCGCGATTGCCAACCTGGTCGGCATGGACGAGGACAGCATCTACTGCATGACGGCCAGCGGACGCCTCTACGCGGTTCGCCTGGATGGATCCGCCTCCTCCATTGTCTCCTCCAGCCCCTCGCAGGAGGAGATCCTCAGCTATCGCATCAATCCGCCCTATGAGCTGACGGACGGGGCCCTGACGCTGATCAGTGAGAGCGGCGAGCAGGAGCCGATCGCCGATCATGTTGAGATAGCGGCTGCCGGGAATAACGCGGTATACTATGTCACAGAGGAGGGCGGCCGCTACGATCTCCGTGCCTACGCGCTGCCCGGGGGACAGCTCTACGGCTTCCAGATCGCGGAGGTCAACGAGCCGGTCTGCCTGACGGTCAGCCTGAACGCGGTGGCGCTGCTGGACATCAACGGCAACATTTTCCTTGAAAATATCCAGACCGGCGAGATCATGAACGTGACCTCCATCTCCGACGCGGTCAAGGTGGCCGCCTATGTAGACGATCAGCTCTTCCAGTACCAGGTGACCCCCGAGGGCAATTACGAGACGCTTCATGTCGACAAGATCCCCTTCACAGGCCAGAATTTGCCTGTGACCGAGGCCCCCTCTATCGAGCCGAGCGTTGAGACAGCGCAGGAGGCGTCCGCCGAGCCGGCACAGCAGTCTTACGAGGCCGCCCCCGTGACCCCCACGCCGGATCCCAGCGACAAGACCATCTATCTGGGCGATCAGGGCTCCAAGGTCCGCCGGATGCAGCAGCGGCTGTTTGATCTCGGCTATCCCGTGGGCCGCGTGGACGGGGTGTATGGCGACGATACGGCATACGCCGTGAACCTTTTCCAGTCCGCCACCGGCGCGTCCGAGCACAGCTACATGACCGAGAAGACGCAGAACGACCTCTTCAGCGTCAACGCGCCTGCCTATGATCCTTATATGCCCCTGATGAAGGGCGACCGCGGCGTCCGTGTGCGCCAGCTGCAGACCGCGCTGAACAGCCTCGGCTATGAGGCCGGGAATGTGGACGGCGTCTACGGCGACAGCACCGCGGCGGCCGTCGCGAGCTATCAGATCCATATCGGAGAGGTGCCCGCGGAGGGCGAGATTTCCGGCGAGGTGGCCTCCCGCAATCTGCTGATCAATCTATACAACGAGCTCGGCGGGAAACCGGTGGTGACCAATGAGCCGGAGGAGAAGCAGACCCCCTCTCCAGAGGAGAACGAGACCGGTGAGGCAGCTGCCGACGACGGCAGCGCTGAGGGCGAAGAGACCGAGGCAGATCCCGAGCCCACCCGGACCAAGCGGCCCATCCGAAAACAGAACACGGAGGCAACCGCGACGCCCGCGCCAACAGAGACTGTAACCGATTCGCCTGCAAACCCGACCAATACCCCGGCTGAGACACCAAGTCAGCCTGTAGAAACGCCGAATCAGCCTGTAGAAACGCCGAATCAGCCCGTCGAAACGCCGAATCAGCCTGTAGAAACGCCGAATCAGCCTGTAGAAACGCCGAATCAGCCCGCCAACCCCACGGAACCGTCCAGCGGCCAACCTACGCCGGGCAATTCCGGTTCGGAGAGCAAGCCGGAGACTCAGCAGCCTGAGCAGAATAATCCGGCTCCCCAGCAGACGGATAACAGCTCGAACGGTCAGAATAACGAGAGTTCCTCTGTCCCGACCTCGAATACAAATCTGGGCGCATGAGGACGCTAAAACGGCGCTGACGTGTGCAACGCGACGTAGAAATGTGAAACAACATCAAGCATATGAAAACGGCTGTCTCCAAACGGAGGCAGCCATTTTCTATGGTCAGGTGTGATAAAGCTTTTTGCTCTGGTAGATCGGTTCGCAGGTCAGGTGCACGCCGAGCTTCTTAAAGACCCCCACGTCCACCTGGGAGAGGATCACGGAGGAGTGAACTTCAAGCCCGCGCAGCTCGGGCAGCATGGCGTAGGCACGGCGGGCCGACTCGTTCTCGTTCGCGGCCAGGGCCAGGGCGATCAGAATCTCATCGATATGCAGGAGCGGATTGTGATTGCCGAGGTAGCGAACCTTCAGCTCCATGATCGGCTCAATCACCTCCGGCGCGATCAGCTTGACGCTGTCGTCAATGCCGGCGAGGTATTTGAGCGCGTTGAGGATCATCGCCGAGGACGCGCCCAGAAGCGGGCTGGTCTTGCCGGTGATGACGGTCCCGTCCGGCAGCTGCATGGCGGCGGCGGGGCCGCCGGTCTCGCTGGCGCGGACATTGGCGGCCGCGACGACCGGGCGATCCGCGACGGAGATGCCGGCTTTCTTCATCAGGAGCTCGATTTTCCGGATCGGCTCCTCCCCGGCGTTGCCCTTGCGGCGCTCGCAGAGGGCGTCGTAATAGCGGCGGATGATTTCCTGGAGAGCGGCGCGGCGGCAGACTTCGTCGTCGGTGATGCAGCTGCCGATCATGTTCACGCCCATGTCGGTAGGACTCTGGTAGGGGCTTGCGCCGAAGATGCGCTCGAAGATCGCCTTGAGCACCGGGAAGACTTCCACATCGCGATTATAGTTGACCGCGGTCTTGCCATAGGCCTCTAAATGCCAGGGGTCGATCATGTTCACGTCGCGCAGATCCGCGGTGGCAGCCTCGTAGGCCAGATTGACCGGATGGTTCAGCGGCAGACTCCAGATCGGGAACGTCTCGAACTTCGCGTATCCGGCCTTGATGCCGCGCTTCTGCTCATGGTAGAGCTGGCTGAGGCAGGTTGCCATCTTGCCGGAGCCAGGTCCGGGCGCTGTGACGACGACCAGGGGACGGCTGGTCTCAATGTATTCGTTGCGGCCATAGCCCTCATCCGAGACGATCAGCGGCAGGTTGGAGGGATAGCCTTCGATCGGGTAATGCCGGTAGGTGCGCAGGCCGAGCGCCTTCAGCTTCTTCTCATAGGCGACGGCGGAGGGCTGATTGTTGAATTGGGTGAGGACCACAGAGCCGACATAGAGGCCGTTGCCGGTGAAGGCGTCCACCAGCCGGAGCAGATCCATGTCGTAGGTGATGCCGATGTCGCCGCGGACTTTGTTTTTCTCGATGTCGTCCGCGTTGATGGCGATGACGATCTCCGTCTGATCACGCAGCTGCTTGAGCATGGTAATCTTCGAGTCGGGTTTGAAACCGGGCAGTACGCGGCTGGCGTGATAGTCGTCAAAGAGCTTCCCGCCGAATTCGAGATAGAGCTTCCCGAATTTCGCGATGCGCTCCATGATATGCTCAGATTGGATCCTGGAATAGAGATCATTGTCAAAACCGATGACAGGCATATAAGCACTCCCTCTCTCGTCTGCCCGTGGAGCAAAAACAACGCGCCTATTATAACAAATTGCCGGTCTGGGCACAATGGGCAGTGTGGTTAATTCGTGTATTTTTGAGGGGGCACGGCGAAAAAACAGCGGTCCAATAAGCGCGACGCTTGCAAAACCGCGCGTCTGGCGGTATACTTTGAGAGATCGAACGAACGGGAGGGATGCGTATGAAGCTGCTGATCGCTGATGACGAGATGCGAATCCGCGAGCTCATCAAAAAATACGCGACCTATGAAGGCTATGAGGTGGACGAGGCGGAGGACGGCATGCGGGCCGTGGAGATGTGCCGCCGGAAGGATTACGATCTGATCATCCTGGACGTCATGATGCCGGAGCTGGATGGCTTTTCGGCTTGCCGGGAGATCCGGAAATTTTCCAAAACACCGGTGCTGATGCTCTCCGCCCGGGGTGAGGAGTATGACCGGATCCACGGCTTCGAGGCGGGCGTGGACGACTATGTGATCAAGCCTTTTTCACCGCGGGAGCTGATGATGCGGGTGGCGGCGATCCTCAAGCGCGCTGGACGCGGAAACGCTGGGCAGGAGGAGATCCTCACCTTCGACGGAGGACTGGTGATCAATTTCAGCGCCCGCCAGGTTACGGTGGACGGTCAGCTGGTGGAGCTGAGCCCCAAGGAATACGAAATCCTGTTCTATATGGTGCGCAACCGGGGCATTGCTTTAAGCCGTGAAAAGCTGCTGACCGAGATCTGGGGCCATGATTTTTTCGGCGACGACCGGACGCTCGACACCCATATCAAGCTGCTTCGCCGCTCGCTCGGACCCTATGCCAGCCGGATCACGACGCTCAGGGGGGTAGGATATCGTTTTGAAAAAGACTGAAGAGGCGGTACCGCGCTGGGGAATCCGGAGCCGGATCATCCTGTATCTGCTGGGCTTCGCCGCCGCGGTGCTGGTGATGCTGTGGCTTTTGCAGATTGTGTTTCTGGAAAGCTTTTACCGCGGCTACCGTATCCGGCAGGTCAGCGGCTTCGCGGAGCGGCTAGCGCAGCACACGGACATCAATATGCTTCGGCTCGACGCGAATGAGCTGGCGCCGGGGCTTGAGATCTGCGTGATGGCCCTGGATGAGCAGCAGCGGGAGCTCGTCAATGTGGAGGGAACGCGCAACTGTCTGATCCATAAGATGAGCCCGACAACGCTGCGCGGCTGGTGCCAGCAGGCCAAGGAGTCGGACGGCCCGCTGACCCGCATGTTCTCGGTATCTCTGCTGGATGTATCCGGGACGCTCCGATCCGAGTTTCTGCCCTCCGGCGCGGTGGTGCTCTCCACGCGCACGCCGGATCCCTTTGGAGGGGAGCCGCGTGAAACGCCGAGGCCCGAGGGCGCGCCGCGGGAGGAGCGCCAGGAGCGCGCGGCGCTGCGGATGCTCGGACAGCACAGCGATACGTCCCAGACCTTTATCTACGCGCAGCAGCTGACGATGGCGGACGGCACGGCGGTGACCCTGCTGCTGAACACGCAGATCACGCCGGTGGCGGCCACGGTCAGCGCGCTGACTGCACAGATGTGGATGATCACGGCGGCGGTGGTGATTGGCGCGATCCTGCTCGCGCTGCTGATCTCCAAGCGCGTCTCCCGGCCCATCATCGAAACAAACGACGCGGCGCGGGAGCTCTCCCACGCGGCCTATACCCGCCCTGCCCACGGCGACGGCTATCGCGAGATCGCGGAACTGAACACCACGCTGGAGCATGCCGCGGAGGAACTAGGGCAGGTCGAGCGGCTGCAGCATGAGCTGATCGCCAACATCAGCCACGATCTGCGGACCCCGCTGACCATGATTGGCGGCTACGCCGAGGTGATGCGCGACATCCCCTCGGAGAATACGCCCGAGAATATGCAGATCATCATCGACGAGACCTCCAGACTCTCAACGCTGGTTAATGAGCTGCTGGATTTCAGCCGGATGCAGACGGGCGGCACAACTCTAAAGCCGGAGGTATTCGATCTGACCGGCACCTGCGAGAGCATCATTCAGCGCATCGGAAAGCTGGTGTCGAAGGACGGCTATCGCGTGGTGTTCACGCCGGAGGAGCGCCTGTCGGTTTACGCGGATGAGACAAGAATCGGACAGGTGATCTACAATCTGATCGGCAACGCCCTGACCTATACGGGCGAGGATAAGACCGTCACGGTCAAGCAGGAGCGCCGGGGGGACTGCGCCCATATCGAGATCCACGACAGCGGCAAGGGGATCTCGCCGGAGGAACTGCCCAAAATCTGGAATCGCTACTATCGCACCAAGGAAACCCACCGCCGCGCCATCATCGGCAGCGGGCTTGGGCTGAACATCGTGCAAACGATCCTTGAACAGCACAATGCGCAGTTCGGCGCGATCAGCGATGTGGGGAAGGGCACGACCTTCTGGTTTGAACTGAAGCTGGCCGGGGAGGAGACCGATGGACAGACGGCGCATTGACGAGCTGGATGGATATCGGGTGATCATGGTTATCCTGGTGAGCTGGTTCCACATCTGGCAGCAATCCTGGCTGACACCCCATATCGGTTCGGTTTCGCTGGATTTTCTGGTCAGGGCTGGCTATATGCCTGTGGATGCCACGATCCTTCTGAGCGGCTTCCTGCTGTTTCTGCCCTATGTTGAGGCGCGCTTGGCCGGTAAGCCTGAACCCGGGGCGGGGGAGTTCTATCTCCGCCGGGTGGCCAGAACCTGGCCGAGCCTGGCGCTGGTTACGCTCCTCATGCTGTTATGCTCCGCGCTGCCCAAGCGCTTCTACCGTGACGCTGGGACGATGGCGGGAGATATCGCGGCGCATCTGACCTATACCTTTCCCTTTTTCGAGCGCTTTTACCAGCGGACCGCGCTGGGCGGCGCGAGCTGGACGATCGCGGTGGAAATGCACTTCTATCTGCTGTTTCCGCTGCTTGCCCGGGGGACAAAGCGCCACGCGGGCGCGGTGCTGTGCGGCATGGCGGCGCTGGCCGCCTACTTCCGCGGCTGGTGCATCTGGGCCATGGAATCCTACAGCATGGTGGTCAACCAGATGATCTCTTTTCTGGACGTCTACGCCCTCGGCATGGCATGCGCGCTGGTTTATCCGCGTCTGCGCGATTGGGTCCAGAAGCTGGACGGACGGAAGGCGGTCTGGGCGTCCTGCGGCGCGACAGGGCTGCTGGCGGCCGGCATATGGGGCTTCTGTGCCGTGCTGAGACGGCAGGCGCAGTCCGCGGGCTACGACATGATCCAGGCAGGCCAGATGATGCGCCGACCGCTGTTTGCGCTGACCTGTGCCGCGATCCTTCTCGCGCTGCCTTTCTGTATTCGTCCGGTGCGCTTCCTCTTTGGCAATCGCCTGATGCGCTTCCTGGCTGGGATCTCGATGAACTATTATTTGCTCCACCAGAATATCGCGGTGCTGCTCAAGGAGCACGGCATCCCTTATTCCGCGGAGGAGCTGCCGAATCAGGCCGGCGATTTGGCCTGGCAGATCAAATACACGGCGCTCTGCTTCGGCTTGTCGCTGCTGGCCGCCATCGCGGTGACCTATCTGGTCGAAAAGCCTTGCAGCAGGCTGATACTGCGGCTGCGCAGCAAGCCCGGCGCCCGAAAACAGGAGAATAACCCATGAAAAAGCTCTTAAGTCTGATCTTGTTCATGACGCTGGTTATGTCCGTTCTGTCCGCCGGACTTGCGGATGGAACAGATCTGCCGGACATGACGGCCTTCAACGCGCAGACGCTGGAGGGGGAGCCATTCACGCAGGATGATCTGGCTGCCTGCGATTTGACGGTGGTCAACGTCTGGTCTGTGACCTGCGGCCCCTGTATCCGCGAGATGCCCGACCTGGCCAGCCTTGGGAAAGCGCTGCCGGATAACGTCCAGCTGATTACCATCTGCCCGGACGCCGGAATGGACATCGAAACCGTCAAGGATTTTCTGAAAAAGGTTGGCTATGAGGAAAAGACGCTGATCAGCGGTGACGGTGACCTTATGGATCTGCTGAGGGCGGTCATGTATACGCCCACGACCTTCTTCCTGGACAGCCAAGGCCATCAGGTGGGGGAGGTCATTATCGGCAGCATGCCGAATCTGGCGGAGGTCTACCTCGAAGCCATCAACCTTGTGCTGACCCAGCTCGGAAAGCCGGTGATTCAGCTTGCGGACGCGGCGTAAAAGCTTTGGCTTTGCGGTTCGGATCGGCGTTCTGGTGCTCGCCGCCGCTTTCATCGGGCTGGGCATCCTTCGCGGAGAGGCGCTCGAGGTCTTTCAGAAGGCGGTGAGGATATGTCTGGAGTGCATCGGGATCGCGTGAAAAAGCGCAAATCTCCCTGCCTCTGGATCCAGATCGCGGCCGCGGCGCTATTCAACGGCTATGCGGCGGGCTTCGCCAAGGGCGGCGTATTTCAGGGCGCGGGTAAATATGTCTGCGTTCCGGTGCTGAATTGCTATTCCTGCCCCGGCGCGCTGGGCTCGTGTCCCATCGGCGCGCTGCAGACCGTGATCGGCGGGTCAAGGCATCAGATTTCCTTCTATGTATTAGGGTCGATCATGCTTTTCGGCATCCTGCTGGGAAGGCTGATCTGCGGTTTTCTGTGTCCCTTTGGCCTGGTTCAGGATTTGCTGCACCGGATCCCTGTCAGGAAATGGCGGGTGCCGGCGCGGCTGGATATGCCGCTGCGGTGGCTGAAGTATCTGGTGCTTGCGGTGCTGGTGATTCTGCTGCCGATGCTGGCGGCGAATGAGCTTGGGACCGCGCCGCCCTTCTTCTGCAAGTATCTCTGCCCCGCCGGAACGCTGGAGGGCGGCATTCCGCAGCTGCTCCTGAACGAAAGGCTTCGCCCGCTGGCAGGTCTTCTCTTCGACTGGAAGCTGCTGGTTCTTGCCGTGATCCTGATCTCGTCGATCAAAATCGGCCGGCCCTTCTGCCGGTATCTCTGTCCGCTGGGCGCGCTCTACGGCCTGTTCAACCGCTTCAGCCTCGTCCGGATGCATCTGGACCACGGCAAGTGCGTGAGCTGCCACGCCTGCGAGCGGACCTGCCCGATGCAGGTGGAGACAACGAAGAACATCAACAGCCCGGAATGCATCCGCTGCGGACGGTGCAAAGCCGTGTGCCCGACCGGCGCCATCACGACGGTGGTCGCAATGAGGGACACGCCGGAGGAAGCGCCTGCCACAGCGGACATGAAATAAAAACAGCGCGGATATCCCGCGCTGGTATAGCTCGTCTGTTCAGGCCCCGCTGCGTTCTCTCAGCATCACGCATATCGCGGCGGCCATTCCGCCCTCGTGGGTGATAGAGAGGGAGAGCGCGGCGCCATCGGCCAGCGCGGACGCCTGGCCGTGGAGAAGATACGACGGCTCGCCCAGCTCGCCGTGTACGATCTCGATCTCCTTGAAAGAAAGATTCAGGCCTTTTCCGACCGCCTTGGAGAAAGCCTCCTTCGCCGCCCACAGACCGGCGGCGGACTGGGCCGCCGTCTTGCCGCGGCTGATGACCCAAGCCTCCTCGGCTTCGGTCAGCCAGCGGTGCATGAAGGACGCCTTACAGAGCAGCTGTTCCATCCGCTGGATCTCGCACAGATCGATCCCGGTCCGTAAATCAAACATATCCCATGACTCCTCTCACGGAGACATCCCCTGCCATCACGCGGCGCAGGCTGCCTTCGTCACACCGGACCAGGAGCGCGCCCTCGTCGTCCATCCCTTCCGCCGTGCCGAGAAAGGTCTCCGAGCCTGAAACCAGGACGCTTGCGCCCAAGGTGACGCACAGTTCCCGATAGGTCCCGGCCAGCGCCTCCCAGCCGCTGTGCTGCAGCGTGTCCAGTGTCTCCTCTAAGGCCTGCAAATAGTCCACCAAAATCTGACGGCGCTTCGGCGGGGCCGCGAAATCGTCGACACAGGCCGCCTGCCCGGTCAGCTCCGGCGGAACGGAGCCGGGCAGCACATTCAGCCCAACCCCGATCACAACGTATTCCAGCCGATCCGGGTCGGAGGCCGCCTCCAGGAGGATCCCCGCCAGCTTTTTTCCGCCGCAGACAATGTCGTTCGGCCATTTGATCCGCGCGTCCAGGCCATAGCCCCGCAGCACGCTGCACATGGCGATGGCCGCGCAGAAGGTGATAGACGGTGCTTTGGCGGGGGCGAGCGCCGGGCGGGCCAGCACGCTCTGCCAGAGACCGCAGCCTGCCGGGCTTTGCCAGACTCGTCCGAGACGGCCGCGTCCGGAGGTCTGTTGTTCGCAGAGCGCCAGGCTTCCATGTGTCGCACCGGAGACAGCCAGTTTTTTCAATTCGTCGTTGGTGGACGCGAGGGTGTGCGCATAGAGAATCGTGCCCTGTCCGAGCGCGCTTGTTTGGAGCAAATGCCGCCAGGTTTCCGGCTCAAGCCGGTCGTGCTCGCCGAGACGGTAGCCCCGCTTCCCGGCGCTCTCGATAGGCCAGCCGGCTTCCTGCAGCGCGCGGATGCGCTTCCAGACGGCGGCGCGCGTGACGCCGAGCTCGGCGCTGATCCGCTCTCCGGAGACGTATTCCTCCTGAGATAGCATGGTGAGAATCGTGTCCATCTGTTCTGCAGTCCTCCCGGCGAAAGATTCATCCGAATTGATTGTACTCCGGGTGATTGAATTTGGCAAGTACGCCTCCGCGTTTAAGGACAAGAAGCTTACACAAGAGGAGAATGCGCATGAATATCGGAATCAGACTCCACGATACGGCGGGGACAACCCTGGACGAGCGTCTGTCGAACGCGAAGGCACAGGGCTTCCGCTGTGTTCAGCTCGCCATGCAAAAGTCGGTGGCCGGCTTTCGGATGGACGACGCGCCTCAGCTGTTGACGGAGGAGCTGGCGACGGAGGTGCGCGAGAAGCTGGAAGCGTATGGCATCAGCTGTGCGGTGCTCGGCTGCTATCTGAACCTGGCCACGCCGGATGAGGAGGCCTATCGGCACACGCTCGACATCTATTTTGCGCATCTCCGCTTTGCCCGCCAGATCGGCGCGCTGACAGTGGGCACCGAAACCGGCGCGCCCAATACCGGCTATCGAACGGAACCCGCCTGCTGGACAGAGGAGGCGCTCGCGCTGTTCATCCGAAGGCTGCTCCCGGTCGTGCGGCGGGCGGAGGAGGAGGGCGCACTGATCGCGATCGAGCCCGTATGCCGGCATATTGTGTCCACGCCGGAGCGCGCGCAGCGCGTCCTGGAAGAGATCCACTCGGACAGCCTGAGGATCATTCTCGACGCGGTGAATCTGCTGACCCCCGCCAACTGTGCACAGTCGGATGCCATCATCGCGGACGCGATCCGCCGGCTGGATGGACGGATCGATATCCTCCATATGAAGGACTATGAGCTGGCACCTGGAAAACCGGACCTTGCCGCGCTGGCCTGCGGCCTAGGCAGGATGGATTATGGGCGGTTGCTGGCCTATGCCCGTCAGCGGGAGGGCATCCCCATGACGCTGGAGAACACGAAGCCGGACAATGCCGAAAAGACGCGCCTCTTCCTGGAAAACTATCGCCTTTGAGCCGTCCGTCTGATTGATTCAGGGATCATAATCTCTTACAAGTTGCATATGTAAACCTGATCGCGGCAAGGCTTGTTTTTTGACGCTGAACATGCTATGATAACGGTGTAGCAAAACCCTGCTGATATGTGCGGGTTTTTTTGACGGAACAGGAGACGGGACGGATGGAACTCAACGCGATATGGGAGCGCGTCTGCGCGCTCTTGAAGAGCGAGATCAACAGCATCACCTATGATTCCCTGATCGCCGGGAATCTGTATCCTGCGGCGATGGAGGACAATACACTCTACCTGCGAATCGGCATGGAGCAGCTGAAGCCGGCCATTGTCGGACGCTATCTGACGGTGATCCAGGAGTGCGCCGGCAGGGTATGCCAGCACCCGGTCAATGTGGAAATCCTGACGCGCGAAGAGCAGGAGGAGCGCGAGCGGAAAAAGAGCGCTGCCAAGCCCCGCCACAATGACGTCGTGTCGCTCAACGAGCGCTATACTTTTGATACCTTCGTGGTGGGCGCAAGCAACCGTTTTGCGCACGCAGCCTCCGTAGCGGTCGCCGAGGCGCCTGGCGCGGTATACAATCCACTGTTTATCTATGGCGGCTCGGGTCTTGGAAAGACGCACCTGATGCACGCCATCGGCCACTATTGCCAGGAGCAGCACCCGGAGATGAACCTGATGTATATCACCTCCGAGGCGTTTACCAATGAGCTGATCTCGGCCATTCAGCAGGGCCGAAACACTGAGTTCCGCGCCCGTTTCCGCACGGTGGATATCCTGATGGTGGACGATATTCAGTTTATCGCGGGCCGTGATTCGACGCAGGTGGAGTTTTTCAACACCTTCAACGAGCTGCACAATGCTGGCAAGCAGATCATTCTGACCTCAGATAAACCGCCGCAGGAGATCGCAAAGCTCGAGGAGCGCCTGCGCAGCCGCTTTGCCTGGGGCCTGATCTGCGACATTCAGCGGCCTGATCTGGATACCCGCATCGCGATTCTGCGGGCCAAGGCACGGCAGGAACACATCGACGTGCCGGATGAGGTGCTGAGCATGATCGCGGAGGCGGTGGACAGCAATATCCGTGAATTAGAGGGCAAGCTGATCCGACTGAAAGCCTACGCGGGCCTGGTGAATCAGCCCATCACCCCCGCGCTCTGCCGCGAGGCGCTGCGGGACGTGTTCGAGAATCAGCGCCGCCGCGCCGTGACGCCGGAGGTGGTGACGGATCGGGTATGCACGTTCTTCAGCCTGGGCCGGGAGGACCTGATCGGCCAGAGCCGCCGCCGGGAGGTGGCGCAGCCGCGCCAGATCGCCATGTATCTCACGCGCGAGCTGACGACGCTCTCCCTTCCTCAGATCGGTCTGTTCTTCGGAAACCGTGATCACACCACCGTGATGCATGCCTGTACGCAGATCGCCAAGGGTGTGAAGGAGAACGCCGAACTGATGCGGCAGGTGGACGACCTGCGCCAGATGTGCCGGGAGGGCTAATCCGATAAGGGCTGGCAGCCAAAACAACCGCCGGCCCTTTCCTTTATTGACAAAGAGAGATCAGAGAGGAGATGAGCCGATTGCGCCTGCTCGCCATTGCGGATGTCCACGGCAATCTGCGGGCGCTGGAAGCGCTGCTGTCCCGGGAGCGCCTGGGAGACTACGACCGGCTCATCTCCCTGGGGGACCAGGTGAACTTCGGCCCCAAGCCCCGGGAGACCATGGCGCTTTTGACCAAATGCGGCTTTGAGATGGTGCTCGGGAACCACGAGGAGCGATTCGCCCACCTGGGCGAACCGGCCTTCGCCGGATATGGATGGGACATGCTTCGCTGGACGTGGAATCAGCTGGGGCAGCGCTTTCCAGCGCTGCCTGTGGATCTGCGCTTCGGGACTGTCTGGTGCACCCATGGAACGCCCGGCGATCCCTACCATCTGGTCGACGGAAACGGGATGCTGCCCTTTCTCCGGGAGCTTCCGACGCCCTATCGTCTGCTGCTCTCCGGACATAATCATCGGCGCTGGGTCGTTTCGGACGGGGAGCGACTTTCGGTCAACCCGGGCGCGCTTGGCATGCTGGAGGGAGAGCCGCCGGGCTGTGTCGCGCCCTATGCGGTGCTCACCCTGCGGCGGGGACACTGGCACGCGGAACCAAGACAGGTGACATATTCAGAGACGGAACTGCTGCGTGATTTTCAGGAGAGCGGACTGTATGAAGCGGCGCCAGAGATGGCCGCCGCCGTGGTCCGCCAGATGACAACGGGAAGCGGGCGGCAGGTGCTCCGGCTGATCAAAACCATCCAGCGGGTGAGCGCGGAGACAGGCAGATCGGCGGACGACCCCGAAGTATGGCATGAGGCGGGACACAGATGGGAGAAGGAGTTGTGAGGGCATGAAGGTCTCAAAGGCGGACGCGCTTCGCTGGTTCACGTTCTTTGCGGAATTGCAGGAAACCGGCGAGGAGCTGACGGTGCGTCAGCAGGAGCTGGCGCTGGCGGTGCTGCGGCAGCTGGAGCTGGCCGCGGAGGCGCGGCACAAGGCGGCCGCCGCGCGCGTGGCGGGATTGAAAAGCATGCGGGGCCGCACCTGGTATCTGGGGGATCCGGAGCGCTTTCCGAAGGGCTGTGTGTCCTGTCTCTTTGGCAGCGGTCTCTCGGCGGTGCGGAAGACCAACCGCTGCAATCTGCATTGCCCCTTCTGCTATGACTATGGCTGCCTGGACGAGCAGCCTCCGGTGGGGGAGGATATGTGGGAGATCGGCGGGACGCGCTTCGCGCCGGAGGATCTGCCGCTGCTGATGGATATTCAGAAGAAGCCCACCGGCGTGGCCTACGTCTACCTGGAGCCGTTCATGGAGATCGAAAAGTATCTGCCGGTGATACGGGCCTTCCGGGAGGCGGGCGTCTATCAGCATATGTACACCAACGGGACCCTGGCAACGCCGGAGAATCTGCGCGCCCTGGGCGAGGCGGGCCTGGATGAGCTGCGCTTCAATCTCGGGGCGACACGCTGCTCGGATCAGGTGATTGCCGCGATGGCGGAAGCGAAAAAGCACATCCCAACGGTCGGCGTGGAGACGCCAATGACGCCCGAGCTCTATCGGCACTTCTATGAAAAGCGGGATCGGATCATCCAATCCGGCATCGATTTCATCAATTTCGCGGAGCTGCATCTGAACGCGAACAATATCGATAACTATTGGGGCGAGAGCTTCTATGTCGCCCGTCAGGGCTACCTCTCTCCGGTCTGGAGCAGGGAGCTGACCTACCAGATGATGGCCGTGGCCGAGCAGGAAAAATGGCCTGTGCTTGTCCACGATTGTTCAAATCATACGAAGTTTGCCCGGGACCTGAATCTGCGTGCCCACGAGGGCGGCTGGTTCGGCTCGTCCAGCTGGGGCGCGGAGTTTGACCAGATCCCCTATGCGGCGCTGATACCCGCGCTGGAGGATGAGGAGCTTCCCTTCGTCGAGGAGGAGGAGCTTCCGGCCGAGTTCCTGGACGGGCTGATCTGACCGCAAGAGAAAAACACCCCGAGGGGTGTTTTCTCTTGCCATTCGATCAGTACTCGATCACGCGGGGCAGCTCCTTGGCCTGCGCGACCCACTTCTCGACCATCTTGAGAACCGGCTCGCGGCGAACCAGTTTCTTCTCGGCGTTGACCTCCGCCATCTTGGCCGTCAGGTTGTCCGCGCGGCGCTTGCCAAGCTCGACCACGGTGTCCACACCGGCGGCCTCCAGCAGATCGGCATACTCGCTGCCGACGCCCTTGATGCGCATCAGATCCGCATGGTTGACCCACTCGAGAATCAGCTTCTCGGTGATGTCCGCCTTCTCAGCGAGTTCGACGCGGCCCTTCTTGGTCTTGCCGGCCTCCAGGAGCTTCGCCACGGAGTCGATGCCGACAGCCTGGAGCTTTTCCTGGTAGACCTCCCCGATGCCTTCGATGTAATTGAGTTTTGCCATGTTTGATATCCTTCCTTTCCGGCTGAATCACAGCCAACATAGTAACGTGAGCAGGGCGGGAAAGACGCCGATCAGACGGCTGTTTTCCTGCCGGTCAGCCGCGCGAAGCGCTGCTTCCATTTTTTGCGCCGCTCCATGCGCTCGCCCAGATCGCGGGAGCCAACGCCGTAGACCAGGTAGAGAATCAACCCGGAAACCAGCATGATGAATACTGTGGACGCGCAGCGGCGGCCGGAGGCGTTCATGTTCACATTGTTGCGGCCCTCGTCCTCGCACATGCTCTGAATGACCATGGCGTAGGTGCGGCCCTCCGGCTTCTGGAAGGTGGCGCCCATGTCGTACTCCGTGAAGAGCGCGTTGAAGTTCAGCGCGAAAACCGCCAGCACGCTGGGGAGAACGATGGGCAGCTTGACCTTCAGGAAGGTGACCAGCGGACCGGCTCCCAGATTGCGCGCCGCGTCCTCCAGCTCGTCGTCGATGGCATAGAACGCCGCTTTGATCATCCGCAGGGCAAAGGGCAGCTTGACCACCGTGTAGGCCATGATGATCAGGAACCGGACGTTCTCCTTCATGTACAGGTTCTGGCCGAAGACATAGAAGACGTTGCTGTTGAAGAAAATGCGGTAGGAGTAGCAGATCAGGATTGTCGGCAGCAGCCAGGGGAAGAGAAGACAGGCCTCCACGATCCGGCTGCGCTTTTGCGTCTTGTGCTTGAAAATATAGTTGACGGCGATTACCACGATCACGCAGGCCAGGGCGGCTGCGAGCGCGGACATAATGAAGGACAGGCGGATGCCGCCGACGGTATTGGCGTTGCCGAACACGCCGGAGATGGCACCCTTGCTGGTCATCTTGGCGCCCTTCCAGTTTTCATAAATGTAATCCGAGCTTCCAAAGTAGTTTGAAAGCGTCCAGGAGGAGAAGTCCAGCGACTTGTTGCGCACGTTGCCCCAGTTCTGGAAGGAGAAGACGACGATCATGACCACGGGTGTCATGTAGATGATGAAGAGCACATAGGCGTAGATGTGCGCCAAGATATTGGCGACCGGATTCTGAATCTTCTGCTTGACGAGCTTCGCCTTCGTCTTGCTGACGGAGAGATAGTGCCCTTTGCGCTCGTAGTGGTTCAGGAAAACCAGCAGGCCGATGGTGCACAGCGCCAGAATGACGGAGAGCAGCGCGGCTCGCGCCTGGGGCGCATACTCGTCCGCGGTGGAGGAGCCGGCCAGCCGCACGATCTCCGGGTTGATGGAGTTGTAGCCCAGAAGGGTCGGCGCGGACATGGCGCACAGGCCGGTGATGAAGGTCATGACCGTCAGCGAGAAGAGGGTCGGGAGCAGGGTGGGCATGACCACCTTGAGCAGTACCTTAAACGGTTTGGCACCCATGTTCCTCGCGGCCTCAACCGTATTGTAGTCGATGCCGCGGATCGCGTTGCGCAGGAAGAGCGCATGATTCGAGGTACAGGCGAAGGTCATCGTGAAGAGCACCGCGTTGAAGCCGGAGAACCATTGCCGGTTCATGCCCGGAAAGCTCTCGGCGAGCCACTTCGTCACCAGGCCGTTGGGGTCGTAGAGGAACTGGTAGCCGGTGACCAGCGCGACGCCAGAGTAAATCAGCGTGGTCATATAGCCCAGGCGAAGGATCTTCGCGCCCTTGATATCGAAATACTCGGTCAGCAGGACAATGGAGATGCCCACAACATTGACCGTAACGACAAGGCAGATGGCCAGCTTCAGGGAGTTCCACACAAAGGAAGGCATGGTTCCCGCCAGGAAGAAGCGGATGACGGCCAGCGGATCGGCGTTGCCGTTCTGGTCCTTCTCGGCGAAGATGGATGTGAGCGTATTGAAACAAGGGATAACCATGAATCCGAGGAAAAGATAGAGGAAGAGAACCGCGCCAAAGACGGTCCAGAGCTTGTCCGGGCTCAGCTTTTGCCTGACGGGCACGTTCGACTGCATATACCCACCTCCCGTCAATAGCTCATGACGTCCGCGGGGTCGATGACCACGGTGACGTGCTCACCCGGCTCATAGATGTTGATGCCGTCGTTTTTCTCGATCACCTTGAGCTTCTGCCCGGCCACATCAATATAGTATTTGATATACAGGCCATAGTACTCCTGCATCGTAATGACGCCTGGGAGCTGGAGTGTGTTCCCGTTGGACGCCTGGTTGACACGGATCCGCTCCAGACGAATGAAGTGGTGCTTAGCCGGGTCGAGCTTCAGCCCGGAGGCGATCTCTCCGGTGAGCGGATTGATGTCTCCGATGAAATTCGCCACAAACTCCGTCGCGGAGTGGTTGTACACCTCGTTCGGCGTGCCGATCTGCTCGATGAAGCCCTTATTGAACACGGCGATGCGGTCCGAGAGGGTCAGCGCCTCCTCCTGGTCGTGGGTGACATAGATCGTGGTGATGCCGAACTCCCGCTGCATTTTCTTCAGCTCGTTGCGCAGATTGACGCGCAGCTTCGCGTCGAGGTTGGACAGCGGCTCATCCATGCAGATGATGGCGGGCTCGGTCACCAGCGCGCGGGCGATGGCCACGCGCTGCTGCTGGCCGCCCGACAGCTGGGAGACAGCCTTGGCGAGCTGCTCGTCGGAGAGATCCACCTTCCGGGCGATGGTCTTGACCTTCTCCTCAATCTCCGGCTTTTTTAGCTTTTTGATTTTCAGACCGAAGGCGATATTATCGTGCACGGTCATGGTGGGGAAGAGGGCGTAGGACTGGAAGACGATGCCGATATTGCGTTTTTCAATGGGCGTATGGGTGATGTCCTGGCCCTTCATAAGCACGGTGCCGGCCACCGGCTCGATAAAACCGGTGATGGTGCGCAGCGTGGTTGTTTTGCCGCAGCCGGAGGGCCCCAGGAAGGTGAAAAACTCGCCTTCCTTGACGTGGACGTTGATTTTGTGCAGCGCCTCAAAGTCGCCAAACTTGACCACAATATCATTCAGCTGAATCACAGAGCATCTTTCCTTTCGGATTTTGATGGAGGATGAGCAGGAGAATGTCCTCATGCGGGCGTTCTCCTGAAAAAGGGCGACCCCGGTTGAGAGGTCGCCCGATGTTTACATGGGGATTACTCGGCTTTCTGGGTCAGCGTCGCCCAGTCGAGGTTGTCCCAGTCGGGCTCAGCAGGCGCGTTGGCATTGTCCGCCCAGTAGAAGCCCAGGTTGGTCATGATGTTCGTCCACTCGGAGGAATGGGCGCCCACATACTCAGCATAGGTCATCTCCGTGCCGGGCACGGTGGTCAGAGAGCAGTTCTTGATGGCATAGATCGGCGGAACCTCGTCATAGAGGGCTGCGACAGCCTCCTGGTTGCAGGGATAGGAGTCGAAGCTCTGGGACCAAGCGATCTGAGTCTGGGCGGAGCCGAACCACTCTGCGAACTGCTTGACCTTCTCGGTCTGCTCCGCGGTGCGGCCTTCGCGGTCCATCACGCCGATGTACTCCGCAATATAGTAGGTACCGTCGTCGATGTCGACCAGCGCCCAGTTTTCGCCCACCGGGATGCCCTGGAGCGGATGCTCGTAGGTGCCAGCGTTCGCGGTGGCATAGATCTCGCCATACAGAGAGGAGGAGTAGAAGGTAGAGATGTTGACGTCACCGCGAATCAGGGGCTCCAGGCCGTACTTATCGCCGGTGTTGTTGCCGTTGGCGCAATAGGCCCACAGCCGCTTCCAGCCGTCCACGGAGATGCCGCCGGCAGGGGAGGTGGGGTCGGTGAAGGAGTAGAGCATGGCGTTGTTGATGTTCATGTTGGTGGTGCCGCCAACCTTGCCCTGGCGATACCAGGTGTAGCCGGCATCCACCAGATCTGCCCAGTGCTGGAAATGGAGCTCTTTGCCGTTCGTGCCGAACTCGTCGGTCCGGTAGAGCATCAGGATGTTCTGGATCACGAGGCCGTAGGCCTTGCCGTCGAACTTGTACTCACCGACAGCGTCGGCCCAAGAGGGCGTCCAGTCCATGACCTTCAGATTGGGATACTGGCCGTTCACCAGCTGAGACCAGCGAACCTCGTTCAGACCAAAGACGATGTCGGCGTCCTTGTTCTCGTTGGCAGCCTGCACAGCCGCGGTATCGCCGGAGTAGACGGAGTTGTCGTCGAGAGAGACCTTGAAGCCGGCCTCCGCGGCGGCGTTGATCAGCCATTCCTGCCGCTCGGTCGAATTGGAGTTGGAATAGATCCGGATCACATAATCATCCTCGGCGGATGCGACGGAGACCAGGGAAAGAACCATCATGGCGGCCAGCGCGATGCAAAGCCATTTCTTCATGAAAAAACCTCCTTCGTTTGATCGACGATTTGCTGCCTGTCTGGCAACTTCATAACGATATTATACACGATAATCCGCCAAAATCAATTGTTTTTTGGACAGAAAACACAAATCTTCGTGTCAAATTGGATCTGAACAAGCAGAAAAAGCGGCTGAGATCGCCGGGACTCTCAGCCGTCGTGTTTCCGAATGTATTTTTTATTTCAGAAGGAGCTATCGGGCGTATTCTTTGGATCAGATGTCCCCCTGTGCCGGGAGAAATACCTGCTCTGCCATCGCCGGCAGATCCGTCGTGCTGTCATCTGTCGCATACACGGAGACTGCATACGCCAGCCCCGGCACCGCGTCATACCACTGGCACAGCTCCACCCGCTCGGTGCTCCCGGTTCTGGCAAAGCAGTGTGTTCCGTCGCAATGCCCGATCCGGACGGGCTCCTCACGATCCCAGGCAAAATACATGCCCGAGATGTTCAGCGTCGGCGCATCCTGCGGGTCGGCGGGCTGTACGCGGGCGCAGTATTCGCAGCCCTTCAGCGTAAACTGTATTTCAGCCAGGCTCTCCGATGGCAGATAGCGGAAGAGCACGTTCTCCGCGCCTTCGGGCACGGTGAAGGAGAGACCAGAGACCGCGAAAAGCTCGTCGGCCGTCATGTCCAGCCAGGGATTGGCAATACCCGCCGGCTCGAGCGGCTCCCAGCTGAGGAAGCCGCTGTCATTTGCCTCGCTGCAGAGGAACCAGTCCTGCAGTTCGAGCGGCGGATCCTCCATGTCCTGGACATGTGTCCACATCCGCATCTCCTCGGAGAGGAGATGGACAGGGGTGCCCGGGCGATAAAGCCGCATCTCATCCCCGACGCTCAGCCCGTAAGGTTCGGCTTTCACATAGCGGACTCCATCCGCGATCGTTTCGGCTTCCTGCTCGTCAGGCTCCAGCTCGTCCACGCGAACACGCCAGCTGTACTCGTCCAACGGTTCGATAAGCGTCATGCGCCCGGTGAAAGTGCACAGGTAGATCGTACCGTCCGGATACGCGTCCGCTGCGTCGCCCATTTCGCTGTCGTGGAACTCCCCGCTGAACGTGCCATCAGGATTAAACCGGATGTCTGTCGACCATGCGCCCGCGCCGCTGGAGAATGACCACTCGAGCTGTGACAGGTGATCGAAGCTGAAGGAAGGTTCCTCCGCGTATGCGCCGATCAGGGATAGTATCAACACCGCGCTCAGAAGCCATGCCATGAATCTTTTCATATTGAAAACCTCGCTTTCATTGCAAGCTTTCAAGCAGCTTGCATTAATATATACGAATGGGAGAACTGTTTGTTCCGCCCCGACGATGATTTCAACTGTAAAAAACCAGCTATTCCGGCATTATATATTGAAAAAACAGTTGAAAAAAAGTATTCGGACGGAAAAAAAGTCCTTGCATCGCCTGTGAAAACATGGTATAATAGCCGCCGTGACAACGGACGGTCCTCTTTCCGGCACTCAGAGCGACAGATCAGCGCCCGAACCGGATACGAACGTCTATGAGGGAAGGAGGAAGAGACCATGAATGAGTTGATTCGTTCCATCGAGAGCCAGCAACTCCGTACCGACCGCCCCGACATCTTCATCGGCGACACCGTTCGCGTGTGGGTGAAGGTTGTGGAAGGCAGCCACGAGCGTCTTCAGGCGTTTGAGGGCACCGTGATCGCGAAGCGCAACGGCTCTATCCGCGAGACGTTCACTGTCCGTCGGGTATCCTATGGTATCGGTGTTGAGCGTACATTCCCGCTGCATTCTCCCCGTGTGGATCGTATTGAAGTGCTTCGTCACGGCAAGGTCCGCCGCGCCAAGCTTTACTACCTGCGCTCTCTGCAGGGCAAGGCTGCGCGTATCCAGGAAGTTAAGCGCGTGTAATGAGCCTCTTCATCACAGGCCGGCCGGAGTCGCTCCGCTGCGTCTGGAGAGCCGCGTGGCCGTCTGGCTGCGCGGTTTTATCATATATGAGACCATGACCATGCGCCAGGTTTCATTCCGCCTTGATTTTTTGGCTTTTCGCCGTATAATGGTAGGGACGGTTTTTCCGTCCGTGATCGAATAGATGTCATCATTCATGAGGAGGATAATACCATGCTTGATATCAATTTGCTCCGCACGAATCCGGAGCTGGTCAAGGAGAACATCCGAAAGAAATTCCAGGATGAAAAGCTCCCCATGGTGGACGAGGTCGTCGCCATGGATAAGGAGTATCGCGAGACCATGCAGAAGGCCGACAACCTGCGCAATCAGCGCAAGGTCATCTCCAAGCAAATTGGTGGGATGATGGCCAAGGGCGACCGCGAGGCCGCGGAGAAGGCCAAGGCGGAGGTCAATGCGCTGGCCGAGGAGCTGACCAACCTCGAGAAGCGCGAGGAGGAGCTGGAGGGTGAGATCCGCAAACGGATGCTCGTGATCCCCAACATCATCGATCCCTCTGTGCCGATCGGCCGCAACGACAGTGAAAACGTTGAGATTCAGCGCTACGGCGAGCCGGTGGTGCCGGATTTTGAAATCCCTTACCACGTCGATATCATGGAGCGCCTTTCGGGCATCGATCTCGACTCGGCGCGCAAGACCAGCGGCAATGGCTTCTACTATCTGATGGGCGATATTGCCCGCCTGCACTCAGCCATTCTCTCCTACGGCCGTGACTTCATGATCGACCGCGGCTTCACCTATTGCATTCCGCCCTATATGATTCATGGCAACGTCGTCTCCGGCGTGATGTCCTTCGCGGAGATGGAGAATATGATGTATAAGATCGAGGGCGAGGATCTCTACCTGATCGGTACGAGCGAGCACTCGATGATCGGAAAGTTCATCGACTCCATTTTGGACGAGGATCAGCTGCCCCAGACGCTGACCAGCTACTCACCGTGCTTCCGCAAGGAGGTCGGCGCCCATGGAATCGAGGAGCGCGGCGTTTACCGCATCCACCAGTTCGAGAAGCAGGAGATGATCGT
>CAMVAJ010000015.1 GCA_947165425.1 uncultured Clostridia bacterium | reverse complement strand
CACCCCGACTTATTGCGAAACGCATGACTGTAAGCCCTCGTCCGAGGTGCGTCATGCGCCGGTCACGCCCATGCGCGGAAAGCCCAGATGGCCGAAGATCAGCAGCCAGTTGAAGACCAGATTGGTCGCCACCGCCGCGAGCCCCGCCCGCATCGGCACCAGCGTCTCCGCGCTCTCGCGCAGGGTGGAGGTGTAGGTCTGGGCCAGCATGAAGGCCGGCAGCCCCAGCAGCATCACCCGCAGGTAGCTCAGGCCGCTGGACAGGGTCAGCGCCAGATCGCCCTCCCCCGCGTCGCCCTGGAGGTAGAGCTGGATCAGCGCCTCCCCCTTCCAGAGGAAGAGCCCAATCGCCCCGGCGGTCACGATCACCGCCAGCCACAGCTTATAGCGGAAGGTGTCCCGCACGCCGCCCTCGTCGCCCTGGCCAAAGTACTGCGCGGTAAAAATCCCCGCGCCGGAGAGCCCTCCGAAGATGCACAGGTTGTACACGAAAAGCAGCTGGTTGACGATGGATACGCCGCTCATGGGCTCGGTGCCCGTCTGGCCCACCATGATGTTGTCCAGGAGGGAGACGAAGTTCGTGATCCCGTTCTGGATCATGATCGGCACGGCGACTGCCAGCACCATGCGATAGAAGGCGCGGTTGCCGACGTATTTCTTTTTCAGGGCTTTGAGTGTCATGTGTGTTCCTTTGGGCCGCTCAGCCGACGCTGCGGGTCGCGATCACGTCGATCCCCGTACCGCACACGTCGGGCAGCACGGTCTCGCCGGCCCGGATGGGCGCGTTCAGCTTCAGCTCGCGCAGCGCAGCCATGCAGTCGAAAATCTTCCCCTTGGGGATCGGCTCGCGGGTCTTGACCGACAGCGGGCAGACGCTCCCGGCCACGGGCACCACCGCCGTCACCATCCGCACCGGGGCGGTGACCTCCTGGTGGGCATACTTCTCGCCGCGCTTGCAGGTGTTGCCCGTGACGGAGACCACCTCGCCCGCGTCGTTCAGGCTGACGGTCATCCGGCAGCCCATGGGGCAGTTGATACAGGTAATCACGCGCTCAGTCATGCTTCGCCGCCTCCATTCTCACGGTGATGGGGGCATGGACCCCCGCCAGCTTTTCCGCCTTCACGGGCAGCGCCACCATCTCGCCGGGGGTGAAGACCAGGGCCCGCTTCCGGGCCAGCTCCACGCCGTCGGACTCCACCACGGCGGAGGCGTTCTGGTAGACCGCCGCCGGGCGGAACATCAGCGTCACGTCCCGGCCGGGGCGCAGCCGCTGGGGCACCGTGCCGCGCACGCCCTCGCCGTCGCGCACCTCGACGGTCTCCCCCGTCGGGGTCTCGCCCCGGAGGAAGGCCGCCGCGGCCCGGCCGGCCCGGAAGGACTCGTCGGAGACGAAGTCCACCAGATCGTGGACGTGCAGGACGTTCCCGCAGGCGAAGACGCCCGGCACGCTGGTCTGCAGATCGTCGTCCACCACTGCGCCGGAGGTGGCCGGCGTGAGGGCCACGCCCGCGCGCTGGCTCAGCTCGTTCTCCGGGATCAGGCCCACGGAGAGCAGCAGGGTGTCGCAGTCGAATTCGATCTCGGTGCCGGGGATCGGCTTTCGGTCCGGGCCGACCCGCATGACGGTCACGCCCTCCAGCCGCTCGCGCCCGCGGATGTCGGTCACGGTGTGGGAGAGATAGAGCGGGATATCGTAGTCGTGCAGGCACTGGACGATGTTCCGGTTCAGGCCCGAGGAGAAGGGCATCAGCTCCACGCAGGCCAGCACCTTCGCCCCCTGCAGGGTCATCCGGCGGGCCATGATCAGCCCGATATCGCCGGAGCCGAGGATGACGACCCGCTTGCCGGGCATCAGGCCCTCGAGGTTGACGAACTTCTGGGCCGCGCCGGCGGTGTAGATGCCCGCGCAGCGGGTGCCGGGGGTGCCCAGCGCGCCCCGGGGCCGCTCGCGGCAGCCCATGGCCAGCACCACGGCCCCGGCCTGGTAGACCGTGAGGCCGTCCGCCTTGGAGACGCAGGTGACGCGGCGATCGCCGTCCACGGAGAGCACCGTGGTGTCGCAGCGGATGTCCAGGCCCAGCTCCTCCGCCCGGGCGATGTCCCGCGCGGCGTACTCGGGGCCGGTTAGCTCCTCGCCGTAGCGGTGCAGGCCGAAGCCGTTATGGATGCACTGGCGGAGAATGCCGCCCGCCTGGTGCTCGCGCTCGAGGATCACCAGATCCTCCACGCCCGCCTCGCGGGCCGCGATGCCCGCTGCCAGCCCCGCCGGGCCGCCGCCGATGATGACCAGGTCTTTTTGGATGATCTTGTCCATACTCAAATCTCCCCCGTCAGCATATAGCTGTCTCCGCTTCCCTTGCAGATGGCCGTCATGGGCAGGCCCAGCTCCTCCGCGAGGATCTCCACCACCCTCGGCGCGCAGAAGCCGCCCTGGCACCGGCCCATGCCGGCGCGGCAGCGGCGCTTGACGCCGTCCACGGTCCGCGCGCCCACCGGTCTGCGGATCGCGGCGCGGATCTCCGCCTCGGTGACGACCTCGCAGCGGCAGATCAGCACCCCGTTCAGGGGATCCGCCGTCACCGCCTCCCGGCGCTCGTCGTCGGTCATCTCGTTGAAGGGCTTCGCCTTGCGGTAGGGCGGAGCGATGGTTTCTTTTTTCCGCAGCTGCAGGCTGGCCGCGATGGCCGCGCCCATCTCCTCGGCGAGGGCGGGGGCGGAGGTCAGGCCGGGGCTCTCGAAGCCCACCGCCTCCCAGAGGCCGGGGGCGGTCTCGCCCACGATGAAGTCGCCCTTCACCTCGTGGGCGCGGATGCCGGCGAAGTTCGTCACCTCCGTGCGGGTGGAGACGCCGGGCCAGGTCAGCCGCGCCTTCTCCAGCGCGTCGGCGAGGCCCCCGGCCGTGGTGCCCACGTCCGTGCCGTCGGCGATGTCCTCCGCCGTCGGGCCCAGGAGGATGTTGCCGTGGGCCGTCGGGGTCACGAGGACGCCCTTGCCCATCGCGGTGGGGCACTGGAAGATCGTCCGCTCGAAGGGGGCCTTCTCCGGGTGATCCAGCACGTGGTACTCGCCGCGCCGCGGGATCAGCTTCAGTTTCTCTTCCTCTTTATGGAGCTGGTTGTGGATTTCCGCGCTGCCGATGCCGGCGCAGTTGACCAGGACGCGGCAGGCGATCTCGTCCTCCCCCGCCCGGACGAGGAAGCCGTTCTCCGTCCGCTCCACCCGGGTGACCGGCTTGTTGAAGGCGAAGGCCACCCCGTTCAGGGCCGCGTGATCCGCCAGCGCGTAGACCAACTCATAGGGGCTGACGATGCCGGAGGTGGAGGCCTCGAGGGCGCAGACCGCGCTGGGGTTCAGGTTGGGCTCCATCCGCAGGAGCTCCTCGCGCTCCACGATCCGCAGCCCCGGCACGCCGTTGCGCTGGCCCTGGTCGTAGAGCTTCTCGATCGTCGCCCGGTCCTCCTCCTGGAAGGCCACCACCAGCGCCCCGTTGCCTTTATAAGGAACATTCAGCTCCGCGCAGAGCGCGGGGTACATTTTCGCGCCCAGCACGTTGAGCCGCGCCTTGTCCGTCCCCGGCTTCGCGTCGAAGCCCGCGTGGACGATGCCGCTGTTCGCCTTCGAGGCGCCCTCCGCCACGTCGCCCATGCGCTCCGCCACCAGGATCTCTGTCTCGTATCTGGAGAGCACCCGCGCCATGGCGCAGCCAACCACGCCCGCGCCGATGATCAGGATCTCCGTCTCCCGCCGCATAATCCAGTCCTCCTTGTCCGGAATGATGGTTTTATTGTATCGTCCGGACGCCGCGCCGTCAAGGGCTTTTCTTCCCCCGCCGCGCCCCCGCGCGAATGCGAACAAAGCGTAAATTTTCCACGCGTTTCCATTGACACCGCGCGCAAAAACCGCTATGCTGTATTTGTCATATTTTCGCAATATTTCAGCCGCAGGCCACGGCGGCCGTCGCCACCCACGCACACCAAGGAGGCCCTCCATGCGCACCATCATCCGGTATTCTCTTCTGACAGCAGCCCTCACGCTGCTGCTTTGGTGCGCCCCGGCGCGGGCAGAGGAATCAGGAGGGCACGTCAACCCCTACGCCAATGAGATCTATGCTCACTCAAGAGTCGATAGTGAAGAAGAAACCGTCTCGACCGGCTCCATGAGAAACCTGCTGCGCGCTGCGAAGTCAGCAAACTATCTAACCGCCCTCACAGCCCTGTCGGAGGAACCTCCGGTACTGACTTTCACACTAAAGTGCATCACCCAGCCAGAACTCGGCAGCGCGGGCAAATGGCGCATGGATTGCAGTGATACAGAGACTGCCTATGATTACGAGTTCTACTTTGGCGAGTGGAAAAGCGAGGATTTCGGAAGCTACTGGGCAGTCCATGTGCAACGGAAAAGCGCTGATAATGTATACATTGGCTGTGACGTGGTCGTGCCCGGTGATTACCGTCTGATGGTCAACATCTATGACGCCAGTGGAAAACGCGTCAAACAGTCAAGTTATCGTTATCAGTTTGAGAGCACTGCCGACTACCCTTCGCTGGACACCATCTGCTCTCAGATCGTGTCCGAGGTCCGCGGAAGCACAGCCTATCATACCGCGCTGAACCTCTACGATTGGATCACACAGCATATGCACTATGACAACACCCACGAATACTATGGCGCAGACGGCGCGTTAGTACGGGGATATGGTGTCTGCGACAGCTATTCCAAAGCCTACTATTTACTATTGCGGTCGGCAAACATACCGGTTGCGCGTGTTGTTGGCTCTGCCAATTCAGGCGAAAAACACGCATGGAACATGCTGTATCTGGATGGAAACTGGTACCAGGCCGACGCCACCTGGGACGACCCCGGCGCCACCCTGCAGCCAACCAGCGGCCGGGAGAGTCACGAATACTTCTGCATCACCGACGAGCTGATGCTCCAGTCGGGCCACGAATATACCCCCAGCGCCGCCACCCCCTGCACCTCCCTCGCCATGAACTACTACGTCATGACGCCGGGGAGCTGGGACAGCTGGTCCAAGACCAACTTCACGCAGGTGGAAACCCCGGTGCTCGCCGGCGCGAACAGCTTCGCCGTCTACGCGGGCAGCGAGACGCGGCGGCATCTGTCGATCCTCGCCTGGATCTACACCCACCAGCCCGAGTGGACGGCAGAGCGGCGCGGGGACGCCACCTGGCAATATTTCTTTAATGTCGACAACGGCACGCTGGCCCTCGCGGTGATGGACGGCCGGGAGACGGAGGGCGTCTGGCTCTACGAGCCGGGCGAGGAGAGCGCCACGCTGGCGGGCTATCTCGGTCTCGACGGAACGCTCGCCGTGCCGGACACCCTCGGCGAGCTCCCGGTGGCCGCCGTGGCGGACAACGCCTTCCTGGGCGACAGCCGCCTGCGGGACGTCAACCTCCCGGAGGGCGTGCTCTCCATCGGGGAGGGCGCCTTCGCCGACTGCGTCGGCCTCGAGGAGATCGTCCTGCCCCAGAGTCTGGCCTCCATCGGCGCCTACGCCTTCCGCGGCGACGTCTGGCTGGCCGCGCCGGCGATGCCGGACACCGTCTCCGATATCGGCCAGGAGGCCTTCCCCGAGGGCATGCTCTTCACCTGCGGCCAGGAGACCCCGCTGGCCCTGGCGCTCAGCCGGGCGGCCTGCGGCTTCCTCGACGCGGAGGATCCCGCCTGGCGGCTCATCTGGCTGACGGACACCGAGCCCGCCGAGCTGGCCGTCCTCGCCGCGCCGCAGGGGCAAGCCCTCGTCACCCTGCCCGGAAAGGTGCAGGCCGTCCTGTCCCTGGGCGAGGCGGAGCCCACCGCCCTCGCCGTGCCGGAGACCCTCGCCTGGTTCTCCGACGAGATGACCCTCCCCGCCTCCCTGTGCTATGTGATCACAAGCTCTGACGCAGCGATGGCCCGCACCTGGGCGGAGGCCCACGCCCTCCCGGCGCTGCTGACCGACCGGCAGACCACCCTCCCCGGCTCGCTGACCGCGCTGGAGGAGGAGGCCCTCTCCGGCGTCCCCGTCCACTGGCTCGTCCTCCCCGCCGGCGTCACCTCCGTCGGTGAGAACGCCCTGGCCTGCGACGGGCTGGCCGCCGTGACGCTCCTGGGCGGCGACCTCGCCCTCGACGCGGCGGCCTTCGGCGATCAAAGCCCAGTCCTCTTCGCGCCCGCGGGCAGCGCCGCGGCAGCCCATGCCCGCAGTCAGGGCTTTACCGTACTTGAGCCATAAAAAGCGGAGGTCTACAGCCATGTCGCAAGCGTCTCAGACACAGCCCCTCTCCACCTCCGCCATGCTGCGGCGGTTCCTCCCCTACTACCGGAAGTACCGCAAGACCCTGGCCTTCGACCTGTGCTGCGCGGCCCTGACCACGGTCTGCGAACTGGTTCTGCCGCTGATCGTCCGCGGCATCACTGAGCAGGCCTCGGCCCCCGGCGGGCTCGCCGCCGTCTCCGTCTGGTCCATCGTCCGCATCGGGCTGATCTATATGGCGCTGCGCTGCGTCGACGCCGCCGCGAACTACTATATGCAGGACATCGGGCACGTCATGGGGAGCAAGCTGGAGACGGACATGCGCTCCGACCTGTTCCACCATGTGCAGCAGCTCTCCTTCAGCTACTTCTCCTCCACCAAGATCGGCCAGATCATGTCCCGCATCACCTCCGACCTGTTCGAGGTGACGGAGTTCTGCCACCACTGCCCGGAGGAGTTCCTGATCGCCGGGATCAAGATCATCGTCAGCTTCGTGGTGCTGATCGGCATGAACGTCCCGCTGACGCTGATGATGTTCGCCATGATCCCGATGATGGTCTTCGCTGGCTTCCACTTCCGCCACAAGTTCCGCGCCGCCTTCAAGGAGCGCAATAAGCAGGTCGGCGAGATCAACGCCCAGGTGGAGGACAGCCTGCTGGGCATCCGGGTGGTGAAGTCCTTCGCCAACGAGGAGATGGAGGAGGAGAAGTTCGCCCAGGGCAACCATCTCTTCCTGGAGCTGAAAGCCCGCTCCTACAAGTATATGGCGCAGTTCGGCACCGTGACCCGGATCTTCGACGGGCTGATGTACATCGTCATCGTGATCGCAGGCGCGCTGTTCATGCGCGCCGGCCAGCTGACCGTGCCCGAGTTCACCGCCTATCTGCTCTACGCCAACATGCTCCTGGCCGCCATCCGCCGGATCGTGGAGTTCATCGAGCAGTTCCAGCGCGGCATGACCGGCATCGAGCGCTTCCTGGAGGTCATGGACGCCCCGGCGGAGATCCAGGATCGCCCCGGCGCGAAGCCCCTCACCGGCGTCAAGGGCGAGATCGTCTTCGATCACGTCTCCTTCCGCTACGAGCCCGGCGAGCCCAAGGTCATCGACAACCTGAACATGACCATCCGCCCCGGCCAGTCCGTCGCCCTGGTGGGCCCCTCCGGCGCGGGCAAGACCACCCTCTGCAATCTGATCCCCCGCTTCTACGAGGTCACCGAGGGCGCGATCCGCATCGACGGCCAGGACGTACGCGACCTGCAGCAGGCGAGCCTGCGCCAGGCCATCGGCATGGTGCAGCAGGATGTGTACCTCTTCGCCGGCACCGTGCTGGACAACATCCTCTACGGCAAGCCCGGCGCCAGCGAGGAGGAGGCGGTCGCCGCCGCGAAGCTGGCCGGCGCCCATGAGTTCATCTCCGCCCTCCCCCAGGGCTACCATACCTACGTCGGCGAGCGGGGCGTCCGCCTCTCCGGCGGCCAGAAGCAGCGGATCTCCATCGCCCGGGTTTTCCTGAAGAACCCGCCGATCCTCCTGCTGGACGAGGCCACCTCCGCCCTGGACAACGAGAGCGAGCACCTCGTGCAGCAGTCCCTGGAGAAGCTGGCGAAGGGCCGCACGGTGTTCACCATCGCCCACCGGCTGACCACCATTAAAAACGCCGACATGATCTGGGTCCTCACCGAGCAGGGCGTCGCCGAGACCGGAACCCACGCGGAGCTCATGCGCAAAGGCGGCCTCTACGCCGACATGTACAAGATGTACGCGCTGAACACGGAGGACGAGCCGGCGCGCTGACCACGCCGCGCGTCCAAAAACAAAAAGCCGCGCGCGGATGGCTTGACAACCCCGTGTACAGCCGATATAATAAAGGCAGGGAGAATGCTTTCCTACCGAGCACTCACCGAATGTGAATGTCTTTCGGAAAAGCCACCGCGTACCGCGAATACGCGGTGGCTTTTCGTTTATCTCTTAATCGCTTGGATCAAGAGGACGATAAGCTGTATGGCTGCGAGGATCAATGCAATGATCTCGTACTCAGTCATCCCCTCACCTCCCCTCGGAAGGTGAGCGCCCGCGTATTTCTCCCTGCCTGCCGGTTGCCCGGCATATGAATGGTATCATATCCGTTTTGAGAAGTCAAATCTGTTACGTTCAGCTCAAACAGCGCGTTTGATTGCGCTCTTGACCTGTCTCTCTACAATTGGTATAATACGCTTTGCGACACCCCGTTTTGGGTGTGTTCTTGTGTAGCCTTTTCGCGGAGCCGGGGGCTCCTCTGTCCGATAAAGGAGGATTCCGCCATGCGGATTCGCCGCGCGGCCGCCGCGCTTCTCACCCTGGTGCTGACCCTTGGGCTCTGCCTCGCGGCGCTGCCGCTGACCGCCTCCGGCGCGTCGGAGACCGACTGCGGCCTGCGCGGCTGGAGCGAGGCTGCCGGCTGGCAGTATGTCACCCTGGGGCGCTATCCCTACTACGAGGACGGGACCGAGGCCCCCGTGCTCTGGCAGGTGCTGGACGTGGACGAGGAGAGCGGCAAGGCCCTTCTGCTGACCAGCTATATCATCGACGCCTGCCAGCCCATCTGGGTGGACGACCCCAACGTAGCGAAAAAGCGCACCTACCGCCGCATTCATGACTACGGTGAGAGCGACATGAACACCTACTGCAACGAGACGCTCTTCCCGCGGCTGATGCAGCACGAGCCGGTGAGGGACGCCGTCACGCAGGAGCAGTACGGCTATCTCTATCCCCTGTCCTCCAAGGAGCTCATGACCGAGAAATACGGCTTCCCGAACATCCGCTACTGGGCGCACCCGGAGCGCACCACCTTCGGCACCCCCTACGCGAAAAACCTCAAGATCCATGAGCGCTACGGCAGCAAGCTCGGCGTGGACGGCTCCACCGGAACCTCGTCCTACTGGGCCACGGACCTCAAGGTCCCCAACAGCGACAAAAACCTCTACATGCAGCTCTGCGGCCTGGACGGCCATCTGAGCTACGGCTACTACAACCGCACCACGGTCGGCCTGCGGGTCGCCCTGCGGCTGGACATCCGGCATATCCATGTCGCCTCCGGCGCGGGCACCATCTGGGATCCCTGCACCCTCGCCTATGTGGATGGGAACACCGCACTCGCCGCCCCGCGCTATAGCGAGACGACCCCCGTCCCCACCACGCCCCGGCCCCGCAAGGGCAAAGCGAAGGATCAGCAGCGCCTCCACCCCGTGAACGCGACCCCCGTCCCGACGCCCGCCTGGCTGGCGGACGCCCTGGGCGCCTCCCCCGCGCAGACCCCGGCCCCGCTGACCGAGGACACCGCCGAGGAGGCGGAAGCCCTCGTCCCGGTGGAGGAGATTCAGCCCGTCGAGGTGCTCGAGCCGCTGGAGGCCCCCGCCCAGACCGAGGCGCCGGAGAATGACGGGGACTCCGCCGTGGTGGTCATCCATCACAACTGACCCTTCCCCGCGCGACTGAACAGGAGTCATCATGCGAAAAGCCTTCCTGTCTCTGCTGCTGGCGCTGGCGCTGGTTTTCGCCGCCGTCCCCGCCGACGCCGAGCTGTTCCAGATCCCGCTGGACTGGGAGACCCTTCTCCCCGTGGATCCAGCCTTCTATCTCTCCGACACGCTCTACGAGGATCCCTCCCTCCGGGTGGAGATCACCTCCGGCCGCGCCTACAAGACGGACTATCTTGTCGTGCGGATCAAGATCGCCAACGCGACCCAGCTCCGCACCTACGTCGACCACTCCTCGAACGGCAACTATGGCGACACCATGGCGAAGCATATCGGCGCCGTGCTGGCCATCACCGGCGACAGCTTCCGCACCCACCAGTCCGGCCAGCGCCGGATCATCTACCGCCAGGGACAGCCGGTCATGGTTCAGAAGTGGCCCGGCGCCTGCTTCTTCGACATGCTGCTGATCGACGACGCCGGGGACTTTCACGTCCTGAAAACACCCACCGTCGAGGAGGCCCACGCCTTCATCGACAGCCATACCGTCGTCAACTCCTTCTGCTTTGGGCCGGCCCTCGTCGTTGACGGCGAGGTGCAGCCCATCCCCACCGGCTCCCAGGCCTCCGCAATCGGCTGGGCCAAGCGGGCCCAGCGCCTCTGCATCTGCCAGACGGGCGAGCTGGAGTACATGGTGGTCGTCACCGGCGGCCCGGACAACCCGCACTGCCAGGGACTGACCGGGGAGGAGTTCGTCTATCTGATCTGCGAGCAGGGCATCCCCCGCACGGCCTACAACCTGGACGCGGGCAACTCCGCCTGGGTCGTCTTCAACAACGAGAAGATCAATCTCTTCGGCCGCGGCAAAAGCCAGGGCAAGCGCCGGATCGAGGACATCATCTATTTTGCCAGCGCCTGGCACCCGGAGCCCCCCGCCCCGACCGAGACCCCGGAGCCGCCGGCTGACCTGCTCTTCCCCCTGCCGGAGGAGGAGACTCCCGCGCCCACGGTTTACGATCCCAGCCGCGTGGTCATCCAGCTGCCCACCCCATCCCCGGAGGAACCCAATGGATAAGATCATTCTCGCCTCCGCCTCCCCCAGGAGGCGCGAGCTGCTCGCCCTGCTCGGCGTCCCCTTCGAGATCCACGCCCCGGAGGTGGACGAGCACACCGACCTGGGCGCCACCGCCGCGGTGCAGGCCCTCGCCCGCCGCAAGGCGCTCTGCAGCGCCCAGGCCTATCCCGGGCGCGTGATCCTGGCCGCCGACACCCTGGTCGCCATCGACGACCGCCCCCTCGGCAAGCCCGCGGACGCCGAGGACGCCCACCGCATGCTGCGGCTCCTCTCCGGCCGGACGCACCACGTCTCCACGGGCGTGTGCTGCGTGGCGGCGGACGGCTCGCTCCACAGCGGCGTCGACGTGTCCGAGGTCCGCTTCGGGGAGATGACGGACAACGAGATTCGCGCCTACATCGCCACCGGCGAGCCCCAGGACAAGGCCGGAGCCTACGCCCTGCAGGGCATCGCGGGGCAGTGGATCGAGGAGGTGCGGGGCACGCCCTCCGGCATCATCGGCCTGCCGCTGCCCCTGACCCGAAAGCTCCTGCACGCCTGCGGCGTCCTTTAATCCTTCACGCATCTGTTCTTTATCGAAGGAGGAACCCTGCTTTGCCGATCAAAGCGCCGGATATCGCCATCGACCTGGGCACGACCAACACCATGGTCTACGTCCGGGGAAAGGGCATCGTCATCAACGAGCCGACCGTCGTGGTCGTCGAGGCGCGGGACCGCCGGGCCGTGCGGGCCGTGGGCGACGAGGCACGCTATCTCATGGGCCGCACCCGGGACACGCTCCGGGCCATCCGGCCCGTGCAGGCCGGCCTTATCGTGGACTACGACGCGGCGGAGGTGCTGGTCCATTATTTCATCCGCAAGGCCATCGGCGTCAGCTACCTGATCAAGCCCCGGGTGCTGGTCTCCATCCCGCCGTCCATGGACGAGGTCTCCCGCCGCGTTGTGCGGCAGGCTGTCGCCGCGCGCGGGATCAAGAACGTCTTCTTCGTCGAGAAACCCTTCGCGGCGGCGGTCGGCGCGGGCCTCCCCGCCTACGACCCGGCGGGCACCCTGATGGTGGACGTCGGCGGCGGCACGACGGATATCGCCCTGATCTCCCTGGGCGGCGTCGTGGTCGCCCAATCGATCCCGGTGGGCGGCGAGAAGATGGACCAGGCCATCATCGACTATCTGAAAAAGAACTCCTCCATGCTCATCGGGGACCGGACGGCGGAGGAGCTGAAGAAGGACCTGGCCTGCGCCACCCCGGTGGTGGCCAACACCACCGCCCACGTGCGGGGCTTCGATCTGCTCTCCGCGCGGGTCATGGACGTGGAGTTCACCGCCGCCCAGGCCCACGACGCCATCTCCGAGCCCTGCGCCGCCATCGTCTCGGCGCTGCGCTGGGTGCTGGAGCGCACGCCCCCGGAGCTGACCGCCGACATCATGCGCAACGGCATCCACCTCTCCGGCGGCACCGCGCAGCTGCTGGGCCTGGATCAGTATATCGGAAACGCGCTGGGCATCCCGGCCCTGACCATCCCCGACCCCGCCGACGCCACGATCATGGGCATGGGGTATCTGCTCGAAAACCCGGATCTCTTCAACGCCGTCCAGCACAGCGCGCTGAACGCCTGAGCTTCCCGGCGGGATAAGGACAAGTCTGAAAGGAGGTGAACGTCCGCATGTTCGGTCTCGGCAAGAAAAAGAAGCAGCCGCAGGAGGAATCCCGGCTCCCGTCCCCCCCGGAGGAGGATCTGCTGCCGGAGGACAGCCTGAGCGATATCATCCGGGATCTGCCCGTCCCCAAGCCGGAATCGGACGAAGCCTCCGAGAACGCCGGCGAGACGCCGGAATCCCAGCGCGAGAGCGACGATCTCCTGCGCCACGCCATGGCGATGCTCGACCGTCTCCCCCGCCACCGGGAGGCGGCGGCGGACGAGGAGGAGTTCGAGGACGGGGAGAGCCGCCCCAACCCGGGGCGGAAGATCCGCACCGGCCGCGGCAAGCGCAAGGCGGCGCCCGCCGGCGGCGACACGCTGCAGGACAGCCCGGACGGCCTCTCCTCCATGAGCCGCAGCCACCCGGTGCTCCGGCGCTTTCTGCTCTCCGCGATCACGATCCTGCTGCTGACCTTCATGGTCTCCATCATCATGACGCAGATTCTCGCGCCCAACAACCAGTATTACGGCCTCGTGAACGCGCCCGGCGAGGCGGTCACCGCCGCGATGACGCCGGTTCAGAGCTTCTTCTCCTCCCTGGCCGACGCCGCCACCAGCTACTTCCGGACGCTGAAGCGCCGTGCCAACATCGAGGAGGAGTACAACGCCGTCGTCGCCCGCAACGAGCAGCTCGAGTATCAGGCCATGCTGGCCAACGAGCTGCAGATCCGGCTCGGACAGTACGAGGACATGAGCGCCGAGATCCGCGCCAACCAGCGGATGCAGCCCCTGGTCTGCTCCGTCATCGGGCGGGACGAGGGCAATTACTTCTCCACCTTCACGATCAACCAGGGCAGCGCGTCCGGCATCGAGCCCTTCATGGCCGTCACCTACGGCTCAGCCCTGATCGGCTATACCGAGACCGTCAGCGAAAACCAGGCCACCGTCCGCGCCATCATCGACTCGGACGCCTCCATCGCCGGCCTGATCCAGTCCAGCCGCGACCAGGGCACGGTCCGCGGAACCCTGGGCATCGACGGCACCGCCATGTGCCGCATGTACTATCTGCCCGAGGAGCATCTGCCCCGCCCCGGGGACATCGTGGTCACCTCCGGCGTGGGCATGTCCTTCCCCAAGGGCATCCCCATCGGCACCGTGCGCGAATCCACCCGCGGCCTGGAGGCCAACAAGCAGTACATCGTCGTGGAGCCCTACGCGGATTTCCAGCATATCGAGTATGTGATCGTGCTCCGCTACAAGCCCGAGGCGGAGGCCGTGCAGGGCCGGGAGAGCGTCCAGTCGACCTTCGTGCCGCTGGAACCGGCCCGTCCCGTCCCCACCCAGCGCGACGGCTCCAACGTCTTCTGGCCGACGTCGCAGTCCACGTCCACGCCCGTCCCGCCGGACATCGAGCTGGATGAGAACGGCGAGCCCGTCGACGCGACGCTCCCGCCCACCATGTCGCCCTCGCCGCGGCCCACCCTCGCGCCCACGGCGGAGCCGACCCGGACCACCAACGTCCGCAACAGCACAAGCATCGAGTACGTGACCGTCCATCAGGACACCTACGAGACGCCCGTCCCGACACCGACCCCGCGCCCCAGCCCGACCCCCTTCATCACCCTGCATCCGAGCAATATGGAAATGGAGGAGGAGGAATGAGCATGGAGACCGCCGTCCGGCCCGAGCGCAAGCCGCGGCCGCTGCTGCGGGCTGCCTGGCGCGCGCTGAAGGTGCTGGCGCTGCTGCTGCTGACCTACCTGCTGCACGTCTGCCTTATGCCGCACGTGAAGCTCCTGGGCGTCACCCCCAGCCTGATCTTCGCCCTGACCGCGGTGCTGACCGTCGGGCTGGGCAAGCTGCGGGCCGCCTGGGTGGGCATGTTCTACGGGATCCTCCTGGAGATCATGCAGCCGACGCGCACCCTTTTCAACCTGCTGATCTACCCCATCGCCGCCATCTTCGGCGCGCTGATCTTCGCCGATAAGAGCGTCCAGCAGCTGGAATACGAGCGCGGCCTGGGCAAGCCGGGGCGCAACGCCTCGCCCTATGTGCGCACGCCGCTGTGCGCCCTGGCGGATACCGCCGTCTATGAGATCGTCAATCTGGCCTATGTCTATCTGCGCGGCGCGCCGCTGACCGGAGTCATGCTGCTGCGCGGCCTCGCGGACCTGATCCTGACAGCGCTCATCGCCGCCGTGATCATGATCCCATCCGTCGTTTCCTGGGCATCCGGCCCGCGGCGGACCTGCCGGGCAGCAATGCCCCGATCCCCTACCGGTCGCGGAAGGGCTGAGAGAACAGAAATCAGGAGGTGCTGCCATGTCTGAAAACGATAAAGGGCTCCGCTGGCGTTTCGTGATCATGCTGGCGGCCCTCTTCGCGGTTTTCGCCTACATTGTCTCCGGTCTGGTCACGCTGCAGATGGAGGACACGGAGGTCTACGCCTCCAAGGCGGAGTCCAGCCGCACGAAGACCATCTACCTGCGCGGCAAGCGCGGCAACATCATCGACGCGGACTCGGTGATTCTGGCGGAGGATCAGCTGATCTACAACGTCACCTTCTACAAGGACGCCAGCCAGTCCAGCGCCAGTACCTATAGGCGCTTTACCGAGGCGATTCTGGACACCATCGACATCATCGAGCGCAACGGCGGCGAGATGGCGATCAAATTCAACATCGAGAAGCTCCCGGAGGATCAGCGATACACCTACGAGGTCGTCGAAAACAATCAGGTGGTCGAAAAGACCGGGTACTGGGACTTTACCTTCGGTTCCGGCGTCTCCCAGACCGTTCTGGACACACGTGAGAACCAGTGGCGCAGCAACAACTACCTCAGCAGGAGCCGGTATCCGAATGCGGATCTGTGCATGGCTGCCCTGCGCCGGCGCTTCCGCATCGCCACCAGCGAGGAGGAGCGCAGAGCAATCTGGGCTGCCGACCATCGGGTCGACACCTGGGATTCGGTTAGCGAGCACGACATGACAGGTTTCGTCGAGCCCTTTATAGTCGACGAGGAGACCATGTGCAAGGTCATGGCCATCTACTGCGAGATGCAGATGAACATCTTCAACTCGCAGCCCATCGTGATCGCCAAGGACGTGCGCTATGAGACCGTCATCGAGGTGGAGACCCGAGCCATGACCCTCCCCGGCATGGAGATCGAGGTCGGCACCAAGCGGGTCTATCCCCGCGCCACCCTCGCCTCCCAGATCATCGGCTACACCGGCGCCATCCCCTCCCAGTCCATGTGGCGGACGCTGCAGGCCAAGGGCTACTCCTACAACGACACCATCGGCCGGGACGGCATCGAGTCCTCGATGGAGGACTGGCTGACCCCGAACTCCTCCCTCCGCCAGGGCTGGCGCATCGTGGAGCGCGACCAGATGTCCAAGGTCGTGCGCGAGCTGGACAGCCAGGACCCCCAGGACGGCAACACCGTCAAGCTCACCCTGAAGGCCAGCCTCCAGTCCATCGCCGAGCGCGCCATCGCCGAGAACGTGGCCGACACCCGCAACGTTGAGGAGCGCAAATACGTCTCCGACGCCTGGATGGAGGACAACAAGAACGACCTGGCGACCCGCAACTGGGATATGTACCCCCTGGAGCTGGCGACCCACGGCTGTATGATCGTGCTGGACATGCAGGACCGGGTGCTCGCCATGGCCAACTACCCCACCTACGACCTGAACGCCCTGGTGGCCGGCGGCCAGAGCGCCATCGCCATCCTCTCCGACGAGCGGAACCTGCTGCTGAACTACGGCATCCACGCCCGCGGGACCCCCGGCTCCATCTTCAAGATGGTCACCGGCTACGGCGCCCTCAACGAGGGCGAGCTGCAGGAGGATGAGTACATCTCCGACCTGGGCTATTTCACCAAGTACAACCGCGACCTCTCCACCGCACCGAAGTGCTGGATCACAGCCAACAACCGCTGGAAGCACCTCAACCAGACCATCGTGGAGGGCCTGTCCCACTCCTGCAACTACTTCTTCTACACCCTTGGCGACCGCCTGGGCGAGGAGCGGCTCTACCGCTACGCCTCCCTCTTCGGCCTCACCTCCCGCACCGGCATCGACCTGCCCGGCGAGGTCCGGTCGGTGGTGGGCTGCCAGAACACCCTCTACGACCCCTCGAAGGCCATGAACGAGGCGAACCAGGACACCTCCCTGCCCATCATCGTCTTCAACGCCATCAAGAAGCATTTGCGCGAGTGCGGCGCCTCCCGCGGCCTCGAATATGACGACGAGCGCCTCTCGGTCTGCGCCAAGCGCCTGATGGACATGGCGGTCAACACCAACCAGAACGACTGGCTGGACCCGATGCGCACCATCCTCATGGAGGAGCTCTCCATGACCAAGGAGATGGTCTACACCCAGGCCATCATCGGCGATACCTTCAACTACATGAACACCGTCAAGTGGGGCGGCGGCCAGACCATTCTGACCGCCATCGGCCAGTCCGTCACCGTGCTGACCCCCATCGCCACCGCGCGCTATGTCTGCGCCGTGGCCAACGACGGCTATGTCTACAATGTCTCCCTGGTGGACTCCATCATCTCCCCCAACGGCGAGATCCTCTCCAAGCGCGAGCCCCAGCTGGTCAACCAGCTGGAGAACGGCCCCCAATACCTGGGCCTGCTCCGGAAAGGCATGGAGGGCGTGGTGGACGACCAGGGTACCGCCGCCAAGTACTTCAAAAACTGGAAGTACAACAAGGAGATCAACGCGAAGACCGGAACCGCGCAGGTCACCAGCATCGACCTGGAGAACAACGCCTGGTTCGTCTGCTTCGCCCCCCGGGAGAAGCCGGAGATCGCCATCGCGGTCTTCATCCCCCACGGGTACTCCGGCGGAAACGCCTCCCTGGCCGCCAAGCGCTTCATCGAGGAGTACCTCGACCGCAAGACCCTGCGGACGGTAGAGTACAACCTCCCCTACGGAAACTCCCTCGCGCCGTAAGCGCGCAAAGAAAAAAACGCCGAGAGGCGTTTTTTTCTTTGCGCGGAGAGCTCACGCTTCCTCCTCGAACACCGTCTCCGGCTCGGTGAAATCCTCCTCCGGCTCCGGCAGGTGGTCGCAGACCATCAGCAGGGCGTCCTCGCCGTTGTCCTCGTAGTAGCGCTTGCGGATGCCGACCTGGATGAAGCCGAGCTTGCGGTACAGGCCCTGGGCCGCCTCGTTGCTCTTGCGCACCTCCAGCGTCGCGTAGGCCGCGCCGAGGTTGGACAGGTACTGCAGCAGCGCCCGCGTCACGCCATAGCCGATCCCCTGCCGCCGCGCCTCCTCCGCCACCGCGATGTTGGTGATGTGACTCTCGTCCAGGATGATCCACGCGCCGGCGAAGCCCAGCACCTCTCCGCCCCGCTCCGCCACCAGATAGCGCGCCACCTTGTTCTCCGTCAGCTCGTGGGCGTAGTCCTCCCGCGACCAGGGCCGGGGAAAGATCCGCGCCTCCAGCTCCGACACCCTATCCAGGTCCTCCAGCGTCATCCGGCGGTAGATACACTCAGCCATGCTGCGCCTCCATGAGTTTCCGATTCCGCTCCGCGCTGGGCGCGCGGAGGTACAGGGGCTGGAGCGTCAGATAATCCAGCAGCTCCCATGAAGCGGCGGCCAGCTGCGCCGCCGCGCCGGGGTTCAGATACGCCAGGGCCGGCGGCGCGAAGACCGCCCGCTCCCCCAGCAGCTCGCGCAGGCGCTCGCGGTGGACGGGCATCCCGTCCCCGAGGAAGAGGAACCGGCTGCCCAGCGCGGCGATCTGCGCCGCGTAGTCCTCCAGCTTCACCGGCTCGTCCGCCATGAGGCGCTCCGGGCGGGGATTCCCGGCCCGGAAGGCCGCGCCGTAGACCTGGCCCGCCCGGGCGTCCTGGATCGGGCAGATCACCCCGTCGAAGGCCCCGGCGCCCACCGCCAGCGCCTCCAGCGCGTTCACGGGGATGCAGGGCTTCCCCGCCCCGTGGGCCAGGCCCTTGACCGTGCTGACGCCCAGCCGCACGCCGGTGAAGGAGCCGGGACCCACCACGCAGGCGATGGCGTCCAGCTCCGCCAGGGTGAGGCCCGTGCCCGCCAGGGCGGCGTCCACCATAGGCAGGAGGTTCACCGAGTGGGTCCGCTTGTTGACCACCGCGCAGCTGTAGCGGATGCCCTCGTCCGTCGCCACCGCCACGCCGCACACCGGCCCGGAGGTGTCTATCGCCAGCAGCTTCATACCGTCTCGTCTCCTTCCGAAAGCCCGATCTCCCGGAACCCGCCCAGCGGGCGGAGCGTGATCTCCCGGCCGCTCTCCTCCCCGGGCAGCGGCGTCAGGCGGATCTCGAGCCGTCTGTCCGGCACCGCCTCCGGGCAGCGGGCCGCCCACTCCACCACGGCGATCCCGTCCCCGCCCAGATACTCGTCCATCCCGAGCTCATAGAGCTCCTCCGGGCTCTCCAGGCGGTACCAGTCGAAGTGATACAGGGGCACCCGCCCGTCCTCGTAGACGTTCAGGATCGTGAAGGAGGGGCTGGAGACCGGGCCCGCCACGCCGAGCCCCCGGGCGATGCCCCGGGTCAGCTCGCTCTTGCCCGCGCCGAGGTTTCCCTCCAAAATCACCACATCCCCCGCCCGCAGCTGCGCCGCGAGGGTCTCGCCAAGGCGGCGGGTCTGGGCCGGGGAATGGGTGATCATGGGGGATTCCTCCTCTTTGACTTGTATCATTCTGATCTCAAATGAAGATCGTTTTACCGGATCCGCGCCTTCAGCAGCGGCGACAGCGGCTTGTAGATCAGGCCGGTCACCACGCTCAGGATCACACCCTTGAGCAGGTTGAAGGGCGCGGTGATCATCAGCAGCAGCTTCCACTCGCTGTCCACCCCCGCGACGTTCGCGAACTTCAGGATGCCGGCCATGTCCATATGGTACGCGCCCATGTAGAAGGGCAGCATGATGAACTTGTTGGCCAGGACGCCAGCCACGATCATGCACAGCGTGCCGACCGCCATGCCGATCAGGGCGGTCTTTCTCGTCTTGTTCCGGTGGTAGATCACCGAGGCGGGGATGATCAGTGCCGCGCTCATGATGAAGTCCGCCAGATCGCCGATGCCCGCGCTGGTGGTGCGGGTCAGCGCCAGCAGGCACTTCACCGCCAGGATCACCACGCCCGCCACCGGCCCCATCGAGAAGGCGCCGAGCAGAACGGGAATGTTGCTCAGATCCAGCTTATAGAAGGCCACCACCGGGATCTGGATCAGGAACAGGACGAAGGCGATGGCGGCCAGGATCGCCATCCGGGTCAGGTACGGGGTGGAGAACAGCTCTCCGGGTTTTCTGCGGGTGCTCATTGTCTGCACGCCTCCTTCTGAAAAATACGCACGCCCCTGAAGCGTCTTGCTTTTCAGGGGCGGAAATCATGGCGTATTTCCAGCGCTCTTCTCTCATCCAGACTATACTGTCGGCCCCGGAATCTCACCGGGTCGGCCTGTCCGGAAATACCGCACAGGTTCGCGGGCTATACCGCCGGTAGGGAATTTCACCCTGCCCCGAAGATGCTTCATCAGCGATGCAGTTGTCCGCGGCCATATCCGGCCGCGCTCACATGATAGCACCGCCCCGCGGCCTTGTCAATCCCCGGGCGCGGAAAAAGGGCTGCCCCTTTCGGAGCAGCCCCCTGATGGTTTTCTTCCGAGGGAATCAGATCATCAGTTGATGGTGATCCACTCGCAAGCGCGCCACACGGTGCCGTTGTAGGCCTCGATGGAGCAGCTGCCGCCCTTGATGTCCGCATAGTTGCTGGTGACATCGAAGGTGTGGCTGGTGTACTGGCCGGAGCCGGGCCACTGCCAGGTGTAGGCAATCTGCTTGTTCTTGTCGAAGACGGTGTAGCGCACCCAGATCATGTCGGTATCCGTCATGCTGGAGGTGATCGTCACGGTGTAGATGCCGTTGGCATCCGGACCGCTGATCGTGTTGGTGCCGCCGCTCGGCGTGGACGGCGTGGAGCTGCCCACGGTGAAGCTGTTCCAGGCGTTGGCCCAGGTCGCGCCATCGGTGGCGGTGAACTGCACGCTGTAGGTGCCGTTCTTCAGCGCGATGGTGGTGTTGCGGGCCTTGCCGTCGAGGGTAGCCACAACCTTGCTCGCGTCGTTGTAGATGATGAAGTAGGCGTCGATCAGCTTGCGGGCGTCGTTGGTGGTCGCCGTCAGGGTCACCTTCTGGCCCTCGATCTTGGACGCCTCGACCTTGGTCACAGAGAACGCCGTGCTGCTGTCAGAGCCGGGGTTCGTGGTGAACTGCTTGGAGTCCTTGGCGGTGGAGACGGTGTCCTTCGCGATGACCTCCACGGTGTAGGTGTGGCCGGTGGTCACGTAGAACACATGCTCCGCGACGTTCTTGGACTCGAAGTAGTCCGCCACATAGCTGTGGGTCGGGTCCTCGGTGTCGTCGTAGAGGTAGTAGTTGACGCTCTGCAGCTCGTGCGCGGAGGTCATCTTGCAGATGACGTCGATCAGCGCCAGCTTGGGGTTGCTGAAGGAGCCGGAGATGTCCAGCGTGATGCCGTCCACCTTGGCCTTCAGCGTGATCGGCACCACGCTGGACCAGGCGCCCGCGCCGGGGTTGTAGGCGTTGCCGCAGACGTACTGCACCTCATACTGACCGGACTGGTACACCTTGGTGGAGGCGGAGCCGGTGGTGGAGTTGATGATGGTCAGCACATCCCAGTTGGTGCCATCCTTGGAGAAGTAGAGGTAGAACTGGCCCCAGGTCAGCGGCATCGCGTTCTGGATATCCGCGGACATGGTCACGTTGCCCAGGTTGTCGCCCTTCAGCTTCACGTTGCTCACCGCCAGCGTGTTGGCGAGAGAGGTGGAGATCAGGGTGGTCACGGTGGGCGCCGCGTTGGTCAGCTCGTCCACATAGGTGGCGGTGGTGTGGGCATCCTTGGCGATGAACACAACCGCGTAGGCCTTGCCGGGCGTGAGACCCGTGAAGGTGTGGCTCAGGGCCTTGCTGACGCCGGTGGTCGGGAAGGTCGCGAGGGTCGCACCAGTGGCGGTGTCCTTCAGAATGAACTGGGTGGAGGTCACGCCGGTGCCGCCGGAGACGGTGGCCACCGCGTCGATGGAGGTCACACCGGCCTTCAGAGCCAGGGTGGTCACCTTCAGGGGCGTGGTCTCATTGACGTCCACGGTGATGTCGCACTCGCCAGCCTCCCAGGCCGGGGTGTGTCCGGGCATATAGCCGGAGAACTTGATGTGGTAGGAGCCGGTGGCGGGGCACTGGAACTTCATGTCGGTGCCGCCGTTCAGGCTGCCGTTGTAGATCTCCTGGCCCTGGAAGCTGATGGTGTAGTAGGAGTCCTCCAGCTTCGCGCCGCCGGTGAAGATGGCGTGCAGGGACAGCAGGCCGTTGCCGTCGTCGGTGGCCTCGACCGCCACGATCTTGAAGGGCACAGCCTTGAAGTCAACCTTCCAGAAGCCGTCGGGATAGGCCTTGCCCTTCCAGGTGTCCTCGTCCACGCCGTCGGTCACGGAGTAGGTCACATAGTACTCGCCGTCGACGCCGGGGCCGAACTGGGCGGTGCCGTTCTTCTCGTCGAAGATCTGCTCGTCCACCTGCTTCACGACGCCCGAGCTGTCCTTGAAGTACAGGCGATAGACGTGCTTGGTTGCTTTGCGGGGGCCGCCGCTGGCGACGCCCTTGGCCGTGATGATGCCGTCGCCCGACTTCACCTCCAGGTCGCTGGCGGTGATCTTGGACTGGGCCTTCACGGTGTACAGGCCGGTGTTGTCATTGTCGGTGGTGCCGATGCGGACGAAGTAGGTGCCGGCCTCGAGGCGGACGCCCTTCTTCTCCAGCATGTAGGGGTTGCCTGCGGTGCCGGCGGGGCTGACCGCGCTGCCGCCCCAGGTGGCGACAGCCGCGCCCAGCGCGTCCACGGCGACCTGCTTGTCGCGGCTGTAGATGTCGGCCTTGATGTCCGCCATCTCGAAGGCCACGGAGAAGTCCACGAGCTGGGTCATGGGCAGGACGAACTCATAGTAGTCCGCGTGGCCCATGGCGCTCTGTTTGCTGGCGATGCCCAGCATGCCCTTCTTGGCCGTGCCGTTGACCGCGTCCAGCGTGTTGCCCACCGAGTCCGCCTCGTCGATCGTGTTGTTGTTCTCGATCTCCGTCAGCGCCTGGGGCGTCAGGGTCAGCTTCATCTGATAGCGGCCCTGGTCTTCACGGACCGTACTGCCCGTCTCCTGAGACTCGACCAGGATGTAGTAGACGCCCGCGTCGTACCAATCCGCCTCGTGCGCGGACTGGGCGCTGCGCTCATCCAGGTCGGCACAGCCGCCGACATTATTGCTCCAATAAGAGATATCCCGCGCGTAGGCGTCCTCGCCGCTCACTGCGTAGGCAACCTCGGACATGGTCAGGTTGGTGAAGTCAAACGCAAGCCAGCCGGGGCTGGACAGGACAAACTTGTAATAGTCCACCTTGTCGCGCATCGTGTCCTGCAGGGAGACGATCCCATAGTAGGTGGTGCCGTCCGCGTTCAGGGTCGGCGCGTCATTGATGGCGTTGTTCCGGGTGCCGGCCTCGCCCTCGCGGCTCACAACGGGCGTGATCTCGATCTCGTAGGGGGCCTCGTCGGTGGGGTCCGTCTTGGAGATCACGATGTTGTAGGTGCCCGCATCCACGAACGCGGAGAAGTTCACCGTGCCGTTGGCGGTGGTCCAGTTCAGGCCCCAGAGCTTGATGTCGTCATAGTTGGCGGAATAGACGTCCAGCTCCAGGTTGCCGTGGCCGATGCCCACGGACTTAAAGGTGATGGTCAGCAGGCCGCCCTGACCCATGGTGAAGTTGGCGTAGCCCTTGGCGTTGGCGCCGGTGCCCGCGGGCACCGCCAGCCTGGTGGCCACGCCCGCGACGAGGTTCGCGTCGCCGGCCAGATCCGCGGTCTCGGACGCAACTTCGCCCTCCTCCTCGGTCTCCTCGGCAGCCTCCTCGACGGGCTCCTCCTCCACGGCCGGGATCTCCTCCACGACCTCGACCTCGACTTCCTCGACGGCGACGGTCTCGTCGCTCGCGGGAGTCTCCTCCTCCACGGCAGGCTCCTCAGCCTCCGCGGAGGGTGCTTCATCTGCCGGCTTCACCGGCTCCTGGGCCTCCGCGGCGGGGGTCTCCTCCGCCACAGGGGCAGCTTCTTCCACCGCCGGAGCGGGCGCTTCCTCGACCACAGAGGTCACCTCAGGGACGCTGGCAGGCTCTTCCGCCTTCGTCTCAGTGGCTTCTTCCACAATCACAGGAACGCTTTCTTCAGCGGTTTCGGCGTCACCCTCTGCCAGTGCGGAGAATGACATGGTGAATGCCATTCCGAACGCGAGAAGGAACGCCAAGGACCTTTTCAGTGCGTCTCTCATGGTTTAACCTCCATTTTTATTTTCCCCGGGACTTGGCATCGGCCTTCGCCCCGCTGGAATCATCGTCTGTTTTCCTCTTCTTCGCGTAGGAGAAGCGGGTTCTGGAGTAGTCGTCGCCGGAGTAGCTGACCGCCTCGGGCGCGTGGATGCGCGCCGGAAGCCGCCCCTCCTGGCGCCGCCGCCGGAAGGAGCGGAAGGCTTGCCGCTCGACCTCGCTGCCGTGCCGGTAGTGGCTGCACAGCTTCTCCAGCCGTGCGTCGTCGCACCACTTGTACGCCATGAGCATCGCGGCCTCCGCCGAGTAGAACATCTCCGCCCACGAGGGGCTCCAGTCTCCGTCCGCCGAGACCTCCTTGGCGTGGTAGACCATCGCGTGGGGCTGATAGATCAGCCGGTGCCCCGCGTGCTTCACCCGCCAGGAGAGATCCACGTCGTCGCAGTAGAGGAAAAAGGTGTCGCTGTCAAAGCCGCCCACTTGTTTGAAGACGGCGTTGCGCAGCATGGTGCATGCGCCGGTGCACCAGGGGGTCTCCCCTGTGGAGGGGTCGTAGACCTTCGGGTGCTCCAGCGGAACCTGCCGGGCCTCCACCGCGCCCACCCTTCCGTCGGAGAAGGGCAGGAGCATATAGTAGAAGAAATCCGGGCAGGGCTTTACATCGGGGTTCATGATATAGACATAATCCCCATCGTAGGGTTCCGCCAGCAGGTTCTGTCCCCTGGCCGACCCCGCGTTAAAGCCGAAAAACTGATATCGCAGCCGCAGCTCCTCGCCGGCTGCGCCGCGCAGGCGGCCCAGCGCCTCCTCCGTCAGCAGGGGCGTGTCGCCCGAGTCGCCGTAGGCAAGGGTCACCTCCAGCTGCAGGCCGCGCCGCTCGCCGGCATAGCGCGCCGCGTTGGCCAGCGCCTCGACGGTCTGCTCGATGGAGGCGAGGTCATTGTGGAAGAGCACGGCCTGCGCCTGGATCCGGATACAATCCCCCATCAGGCATCGCCTCCCCCGTCGCCGCAGATGCGGTGGTAGATCAGGCGCGCCGTGCGCACCACGCGCCCCTGGAACGACTTGGATTCCAGCGCCGCGATGGTCTCCTTCTGCGCCTTGATGATGGACTCGAGATCCCGGATCGTCTTGTCCTTGCCGGACTCGCCGCTGGTCAGCTGCTCGATCGGGATGTCCGCGTCCGCCAGGTAGCTCATCCGCTCGGTCTGCTCCGTCTCGCCTCGCCGGGTCAGGATCGGATAGCGCCGCCCCGGCTCCGTGATTCGGTCGTAGTTGCGCTTCCACTCGTCCTGCTTGTGGGTCGCGTGGGAGGTCTTCCCGTCCGTCCACAGGCGGTAGATGCCCGTCACCCGGGGAATCTCCGTCACGCCGCACAGGGCCGTCACCCGCCGGACAAAATCCCAGTCCTCGGTCGTGGTCAGCTCCTCGTCGAAGAGATAGCCCAGCTCCCGCGTCGCGAAGAGCGGGAAGGCGAGGGAGAAGATCGGGCAGCGGTTGACGCGCGTCTGGGTGAAGGCGGAGTAGGGCCTGCAGTAGTCGGGCCGCGGCGCGGAGGACGCGCTCAGCGCCCGCTCGCCGTCGGCGGTCCGGACCGTCCGCCAGTCCTGGTTGACCGCGTAGGCGCGGATCACTGTGTACGGGCTTTTCCGCGCGCCCTCGTGGAAATCGGCGACCCAGTGGTCCATCACCACGTCGTCGTCATCAAGGACCGCCGCGTACTCGCCCCAGGCGTGGGCGAAGCCGTGGTTCAGCGGCGCCGTGCGGTTCCCCTCGTTCAGGGGGAGCAGCCGGACCTGCGCCGCAAAAGAGGGCGGGAAGCTCTCGAGGATCCCGCGGATCTCCGCCAGCGCAGCCTCCTCCACCCGGTGCGGAATCAGCAGCAGCTCAAAATCCCGGTCAGTCTGGGCCATCAGGGAGAGCAGCGCCTCCGTCAGCGCCTCGCGCCGATAAAGCTGCGTCCGCATGATCACCGATAGAAAAGGCCTGGGATGCTCCGGCGGCTGGCTCTGCATGATGGGAAGGTATTTGTCCCTGTAGACTGCCGCGTCCAGGTTGCGCTCCAGCGTCTCCGCGAAATAGCGCGCCGCATCGCCCAGGGCGGTGTCGGCCTGCATCCACGGTTTGCTCAGCAGCGCCCCCAGCGTCATCGCGTCACGCTCGGGCTGCAACGTCTGATCCCCCCAACATCCAATCAAGCTGTCGCCAAAACGCCCTCAGGGCATTCTGACCCGACCTCATCATAGCATAAACCCCCCTGTTTGTCCATCAAAAGGAGCCCCGAGCCGCAATATGTTACAATCATTAAGTATGATTTAACAATTATGAAACGATGTATTTTTCATCTCGAGACAGCTGTTTCTGAAAGATGATGATTCTTTGAATTGGAATATATAGATTGTTTCATCTTTCTTCATACTATCCCTTGATTTTTCTCATCTTTTCCGCGGCGGCGCAAAAGGAGGAGGGACGGCCGCCCGTCCTCTCCTCCTCCGGGTTTGGTCTCAGGTTCCTCAGGTCTGATCCGTGGTGTCCGCCTCCGGGTCGGTGAAGCGGCCTGCCCGGCGGCTGCGCCGCCTCGGGGTCTCCTCGCCGGCGGGCTGCTCGGCGCTGTCCGCCGCGGTCGCGGGCTGGGACGCCGGGGTCTCCTCATGGATCACCGGGTGGCTCTGGGTCACCGAGTTCAGGGCCTCCGCCACGATGGAGGCCGCCTGATCCCTCAGGCGCTGCTCCGCGCTGGCGGTCACGTCCGAGGCCGTATTCGACGCCTCCCGGCCGGCTTCCGCCGCCTGCTGAATCGCGGGCTGCGGCACTTCCCAGCTCGGGCGCGCCTGCGGGGCCGTCGGCTCTGTCACCGGCTGTGCCGTCGTGTCAGGCGCCGCCGTCTGGATGGGCTGGAAGGGCCGCGTTTGCTGGCTCTGGGCCGGGCGCTGGGTCTGCCGGACCGGCGCGGAGGCGTCCGTCCTCGGCTGGGCCGGCTTGTAGGCGCTGTCGTCCCGGCGCACGCCGGCGCTGGTCGGGAAGGCCTGCCGCAGCTGCTCGGACTGGGCCGCGCTGCGCTGCTGGGGCGGCGTCACCTGGCCGGCGGTGAACTTGGGCTCGTAGGGGGTCTCCGTGCGGGAGACCGGTCTGGGCGTCTGGCCCTGGGGCTGCGCGCCCGGGCGCTGCGCCGTGCCGCTGACACTGGTCCGCGCCTGCGGCGCGCTGCCGCGCTCCGCCTGCGCCCTGCGCTGGGCCGCCCGCTGGGCCGCCGTGCGCTTGTTCTTCTGGTTCAGGTAGTAGGCGTAGCCGCCGCCCGCCCCCAGGATCAGGACCAGCACTAAGAGGATCCAGCCGATGGGCGAGCCGTGCTCCGGGGAGGCGTCGGGCTCGCGGGTGCCGATGGGCACGGGCGTCTCCTCCTCCACCGGGGTGGTCAGCGGCGCGAAGCTCACCGTCGCGGTGGGCTCCGTCGTGGCCGTGGCCGTCGCGGTGTAGGGGTCGAAGGTCGGCGTGGGCGTCGCGACGGGCAGCGGCTCGGTCGTCCGGATGGGCGCCCAGGTGGCGTAGGCCACGTTGCCGGCGCTGTTGGGATCGGACCAGATCTCCGCGTTCTGCTGCTCGACCGAGACGATCGCGGCGGGCGTCACGGAGGCCTTCGCGTTGGTGCTGTTGCTCTGCAGGCCCTTGAGATAGTTGTCGCTCTGCAGGAAGGTCTCCATCTCGGCGATGGTCATCTGCTTGAAGTAGTTGCCGTGGATGTAGCCCCTGGTGCCGTTATAGTCGATGTAGTACCAGGTGGTGTCGCTGATCCGCTGGGTACCCAGCACCAGCGCCAGGGCGTAGGAGCGCAGCCGCATGACCACGTCCGCGCCGGTGGAGGGCGTGCGGCGCACGTTCACCACCCCGTTGTTGCTGGAGTAGATATAGCCGTAGCTGGACATGGTCGAGGGCGCCGCCGTGACGTTGATCTGCGTCTGGGGCAGGGGCGTGGGCGTCGCGGAGGCCGTGGTCAGGCCCTGCAGATACTCGCTCTGCTCCCGCGCGCTCATCATCCGCAGCATGTCGGAGCGGATGAAGCCCCAGCTCCCGTTGTACAGCACGCTGTGCCAGGCCCAGCCGTCGCCCGGATAGCTCTGGCCGGAGACGTACACGGGGGTATCCTGCCGCAGCACGCTCAGGATGACGCTGTGGTCGTTCGCCGCCGAGCGGAACATGACGTTGTCGCCGATGGTGTAGGCGTAGCCGGACCACTGGGTCGGCTCCTGCGTCGGCCGCGGGGAGGGCGTCGCGGTGCGGCTGGCCCGCTCGTAGGCCTCCAGATAATAGGTCGCCTCGTCGTCGGAGATGTGCACCAGGTCCGTGTCCCGGACATAGCCGATGCTGCCGTTCAGCTCCCGGACGGAGGACCAGGCCACCCCCGCGCTGTCGTAGGTCTGGCCGGAGACATAGACCAGCGTGTCCTGGGGGATCACATGGATCGTCCCGCTGGTGCCCTGGGTCTCGTAGCGCAGGGTGGTCAGCCGGCGCGTCAGGGCGTAGCCGCCGTACTGGGCGGGCACCGCCGTGGGCTGGGGCGTCTCGGGCAGGTTCGTCGCCGTCGCCACAGGCGCGCGGGTCGGGGTCGCCGGCGCGTCGGTGGGCGCCTGGGTCGCCGGAGCCGGGGTCACCGGCGCGGGCGTCGCTGTCTGGGGCGGGTTGGTCTGCGCCGAGGTGGGCACCGGCGACGGGAGGGTCTCCTGATAGTCGTCGCTCTCAGCCTGGCTCAGCACGTCCAGGAAGTTGGAGAGGATATAGCCGGTCTTGCCGTTGTAGAGCACCTGCGTCCACTTCTCGCCGGCGTCGTTCACCGTCTCCCGGGTCGCCCAGACATAGGAGCCCGTGCGGGCGATCTGCGCCACCTGCGTGGCCCTCTGCCGCGGCTCCTTGCGCACGTTCAGGCCCTTGCCGGTGGTCAGCGCCCAGCGGTCGATGGTCTCGCCCGCGGGGATCGGGGTCTCCTCGGCGGAAATGAGGCGCTTGAAGGTGAAGCTCACGGAGGCGGGCGTCACCACGCCGGCCCGGGTCGCCGTCACGGACTGGGCCGGGGCGCTCTCCACGTCGAAGCCCATGGGCAGGCGGCTCTCCTCCGGCTCAATGACCGTGGTGGCGTTGCCGGGGACCGTCACCTGGAAGGGCTCCACCAGGTCCCTGCCGCCCACGCTCAGGTAGCGGACCGTCACCGTGCCGTCCACGGGCGGCGGGAGCGTGACATAGAAGACGACCTCCGCCTGGCTGGGCTTGCCGTCCATGTCGACGGACACCGTCACCTCCTGGGGCTGGCCCTCCATGAGCAGATAGCCCTCCGGGGCCTGCGCAGCGATCTTCTCCGAGGTGTTGCCCGCGATGGTCTTCACCTCGGTGCGCAGTGTCGAGTTATCGTCTGTCAGAATATAGCGCACGGTGATGTCCGCGCTCTGGGGAAGCTTGGTGTAGACGAAGACAACCTCCGCCGGCGTGGCGACGCCCGTGGCGTCCACCAACACCGTGATCTCGGAGGGCTGGTTCTCCGCCAGGGCGTAGCCCTGGATGGACTCGGCAAAGATGGTCTTGTTCAGGCCCGTCGGGACGTTCTCCTGGCGCACGGCCAGCTCCTTCCCCTCCCCGTCCACGCTGCGCACGGTGACCGCCGCGCTGTCCGGGACCTTGCGGAGGATGAAGACAACCTCCTGGGCGCTGGGCGTGCCGTCCACGCCGACGGTCACCTTCACCTCCGGCTGGCCGCCGACCAGCTGATAGCCGGGCAGCGCCTTGACATGGATCGTCGAGTCGGAGCCGGAGGCCAGCTCCACCGTCTCCCGCTGGAGCTCGAGGCCCTCCTCGGTGCGGTAGATCACCGTCACCGCACCCGTCGCGGGCAGCTGATGGTAGAGGAAGGTCACGCTGTCCGGCGTCGGGATGCCCAGGCTGTCTACCGTCACGGTAACCGACGCGGGCTGGCCCTCCGCCAGCGTATAGCCCTCAAAGCTGACCGCCTGGACCGTCTGGCTCGTGCCGCTGGAGATCTCCACCATGCGGGCGCCCAGCTGGGTTCCGTTCTCCGCCATGTCCAGGATCGGCACATTGGCGCTCCGGGGCAGCGCGCGGTAGACGAAGCGGACGCTCGCCGGGTTCGCGTTGCCGTAGGCGTCCACGATGACCTCCACCGAGGCGGGCTGGCCGTCGGCGAGCACATAGCCCTCGAACTGCTGGGGCGTCACGTTCTGCGCCGTGTTGGACGGGATGGTGACCGTCCGGGCGTCCAGCGGGGTGCCGTCCTCCGCCACGTCCTGCACCGTCACGCTCCCGCTCTCCGGGAGACGGCGGTAGACAAAGCGCACGGAGGCGGGGTTCGCGTTTCCGCCCGCGTCCACGGAGACAGTGACCTCCGTCGGCTGGCCCTCCGCCAGCATATAGCCGTGATAGCTCTGGGCCAGCGCGACGCCGCTGGCGCCGCTGGACACCTCCAGCGTCCGGCTGCCCAGCAGCTCGCCGCCCTCATCCACGTCCTGGATCGGGATCACCGCGCTGTGCGGCATTGCGCGCATCACAAAGTTGACGGTGCCCTGGCTGGGATTGCCCGCCGCGTCCACCGCGACGGTCACCGCCGCGCCCTGGCCCTCGGCCAGCGCCCAGTCCTGCAGGCTCTCGGCCTGGATGGTCTGGGAGGATCCGCTGGGGATCTCCACGTTCCGCTGCAGCAGCAGATCGCCGCTCTCGGTGGTGTAGGTCACCGTCACCGTCGCGGCGGCGGGGATCTCGCGGTAGCGGAAAACCACCGGGTTGACGCTGGGGACGCCGGTAGCGTCCACCGAAACCGTCATCTCGGCGGGCGTGCCCTCCGCCACCACATAGTTCGGGAAGCTCTCCGCGTAGAAGGTCCGGGCGCTCCCGGCGGTGATCTCCTCCTGCGCGCGCTTGAGCTCCACGCCGCTCTCCGTCTGGTGCACCACGCTCACGGGCGTGACGATCAGCTCCGGCTCCGGCTGGGGCTCGGGCTCTGTCCCCCCCGCCTCCGGGGCGGGATGGTAGGAGACATAGAGATTGTAGACCGCCGCCGGCTCGCCGGCCGCGTTGTAGGCCGTCACCACATAGGAGGGGTTGCCGTCAATGGTTTTCCACGCGGCGTGCCCGCCAAAAAACTGAAAAACGCCGGGCTTGACTTCCTTCCCGTTCGGCTCCACCGACCAGGAGGCGTACAGCCCCTGCGGGTCTCCGATTTTCAGGTAGACCGTGCTGTTGAAGAAGCCGCTGTAGACCTCGGCCCAGTAATCCTGGCCGACCTTGACCGCCGTGGCGATATCCACGTCGTACTCGTTGGCGACCGTGAAAACCGGGGTCTCCAGATTCTCAGCCCGCGCATCGCCCGGCTGTCCGAGCGCTGCCGCCAAGGTCAGGCATACGAGCAGCGTCATCATCCATCTGAAAGAAAAGCGGCGCATAGAGCCATCCCTCCTCCTGAATGCCGCGCGGCGCTGACCCTCCGGAAACGGGCGGAGGGCGTCAGCTCGACGCCGCGCTGTCAGGGCATTCCAATACAACCCTATTGTACCGCCAAAGACAGGGCTTGTCAATTGCGCGCCGGGCCGCCGCCCCTGTCCGCGGGCGCGCCGGGCCTCGTTTTCCGCGTCCGCGGGCGCGGAAGAATTTGCAATCTTTACGAAACCCGGAAAGTATGTTATACTCAGTCCGTGATTGACCCCTGTTTTGGCCATGGAGGTGGGATTTTTGAAGCGATATTCATCCAGAAACAGGCTTTCGGTGGGAGACGGAGGGGAACGGCTCCGCAGAGTCCAGACCGTCGCCATCGCGCTGCTGGCGATCGCGCTGGCAGCCTCGCTGATCACCCTGCTGCCCGGCGCCTCCTACCGGTCCGATATGCGCCGCTACGCGCAGGGCCGTATGCTCTCCGAGTGCGACGACGCCGTCCAGCAGGCGGCGCGGCTGAGCCGGACCGCCTCCACCTCCTCCTACGACGCCCTCGCGCGGATCCGCAGCGAGGTCTATGCCATCGACACCCTCAACGAGGCGCTCCACGACGTGGGAAACGAGGCGTACCTGATCGATCCGGCGGTCTTCACTGCCATGTACAATCTGCTGGATACCTACAATAATAAACTGATCACCGGCATCCAGACCGGCGAGCAGCAGAGCCAGCTGACTGCCGACCTGGACAGCCTGCACAAGCTGATCGAGGCCCTCCAGTAGCGGGCGGTGGTTCTCTGAACGAAAAAAGAAGAGACGGTGGACCGGCTCTTCTTTTTGCTTTACATCCACATATTGTACACCGCGACGGTGCCGAAAAACTGGAGCGCGATCCCGGCCAGCGCGATGGGCGTGGACCAGCGGACCAGCCCCCGGCCCTCCCCGCCCTGATGGATCAGCGCGCCGAAGTAGAGCCAGGGCATGAGGTCCACCAGGTACCGGTTGCCGAACTGCCAGGCGCCCATGGTCCGGTGGCAGAGGATCACGAGCGCGTAGGCCGCGATCGACACGGGCAGCAGCCACAGCGTGTGTCCGCCCCGCCGGTCCTTCAGCCCCCAGATCCAGGCCGCCAGGGCGACCCAGAGCATGGGGTTGAGGAGCCACGCGCAGCCAGAGTCCATCGAGGGCAGCCGCATCCGTCCCTGGGGGTCGAAGGAGGGCAGGGAGAAGAGCTGGCTCAGATTCTGCGGCAGATAGCTCAGGGCGAACTGCGCTCCGTACTGCTGGAACTCCGGCAGATGGTTGTGTCCGAACTCGAAGGGATTGCCGAAGCGGGCCCAGTTCAGCGCCATATAGAAGACCGCCAGCAGCACCGGCGCCGCCGCCCAGTGCAGGCGGCTCAGCAGGAGCCGGCCGGCCTTCTCGCGCGGCTTTTTCGCGCGAAGATCCTGCCAGAGCATCCACAGGAGCAGCGGACCCATCAGCGCCGCCATCGGGCGGCAGCCCACCGCGGCCGCCCACGCCGCCAGCGACCAGCCGCCCCGCCCGCGCACCGCGTGGTGCAGCGCCGCCAGCGAGAGTGTGAAGCACAGATTCTGCGCCATGAACCAGACCCAGCCGTTCAGGCAGAGGAAGAGATAGCCGTTCCCCAGCAGCAGAAACAGCGCCCACCAGGGGGCAAGCCGCGCGTCCGGCAGGCAGTCCTCCGCCAGCGCCACCGCGTGGTAGAGCCCCAGCAGCGCCGCCAGCAGCGCCACCAGCGTGTCCGGCGTGCCGCTGCCGAAGATGGCCACCAGCGGCAGCATCACCAGCGAGGGAAACGGCGGGAAGGAGACATAGTAGCGCCCGTCCACCACCGCCAGCTCCAGCCACTCGTAGTCCCGCCCCAGGTCCAGCCGGCCGTGGAGCCAGGCGTCCGCCTGGAGGGAGAAGGAGTTGTAGTAGGAGTCAAAGCCGGGATTCGCCTGTCCCGTGAGGAGCGCGGCCAGGAGCCAGAGACCCAGGAAAGCCGCGCCGGTGAACAGCAGATTCCGCCAGTCCCGCTTCATGTCATCCCCTCCAGCGCCGCCCGGGCCGCCTCGGCCAGGGCCGCGTCCGCCATCCCGGCCGCCTCCAGCGTCCCCTGGATCATGTCCGCCGGGCCGCCGCCCTTGCCGCCGAAGCGCGCCATCAGCGCCCGGGCCGCGGGGCGCACGTCCCCCTCCCCGCTGAGGGCGAAGGCCCAGCCGTCCTCCCCGCGCGGGATCAGCACCAGCGCCAGGCGCGCCCCCGCCGCCAGCTGGCCCGCCGCCTTGCGGAGCCGGGCCGCGGGCAGGCTGGGCGCGCAGATCACCCGCACGGCCTTGCCTGTCTCCCCCGCCATCTCCCGTTCGAAGAGGGCGACGCCCGCCCGCTCCGCCTGCCAGGCGAGGGCGTCCCGCTCCGCCAGCAGCCGGCCCGCCGCCGCGCCCAGGGTGCCGGGCTTGGCGGAGAGCAGATGGGAGACCTCCCGCTGCTCGTCGAGCACCTCGTTCATCTTCATCAGGGCCCGCCGTCCGCAGAGGATGCTCACCCGGGAGCCGCCCTTGTAGCGGATGCAGGAGAGCACCTTGATGAGCCCCACCTGGCCGGTGGTCTCGCAGTGGGTCCCGCAGCAGGCGCAGGTGTCCACCCCCGCGATGCGCACCAGGCGCAGCGCGCCCTCGATCTCCTTCTTGCTCCGGTAGGGCGTCCGGCTCAGCTCCTCCGGGTCCGGCACCCAGGCCTCCACCGGGATGTCCCGCCAGACGGCCCGGTTGGCCTCCAGCTCCAGCTCCGCCAGCGTCGGCCCGTCGAGCTCTTTGGAAAAGTCCAGCGTCACCGCGTCGGAGCCGATGTGGAAGCCGACATTGCTGCACCCCATCCGCGCGCAGGTCAGGCCGGAGAGGATGTGCTCGCCCGTGTGCTGCTGCATCATGTCCATCCGGCGCAGGCTGTCCACCTCGCCGTACACCGTCTCCCCCGCCGGGAGAGGCGCGTCCACCGTATGCCAGATGACGCCCGCCCGCTCGTGGGTGTCCAGCACCGCCGCGCTGCCGAGCCGGCCATGGTCGCCGCCCTGCCCCCCGCCCTCCGGGAAGAAAGCGGTGCGGTCCAGCGCCACCTCCCACTTTTCGCCCGAAGGCGCGCAGGCCTCGACCCGCGCCTCAAAGCGCCTGAGCCACACATCCCCCTCGTACAGCCTCTCCGTTTTTCGCATTTCCGCCATGCGCCCGCCTCCCGCGTCCTGTTTCGATGCCGTGAGTGTACCCCAACCCACTTCTCCTGTCAATGACCGCCGCGCAAAGTCCCCCTCTCTCCGCCCTTTTCCGGCCAGTCAGGCAGGAATTTTCGCGTCCGGGTCGAATCATTGTAAAGATTATCCGTTTGCAAATTATGGATGGAGGACTTCACGATATGAAAGGCATCATTCTGGCCGGCGGCGCGGGCACCCGGCTCTACCCCCTGACCATGGTGACCAGCAAGCAGCTCCTGCCGGTCTATGACAAGCCCATGATCTACTATCCCCTCTCCACCCTGATGCTCGCGGGGATCCGGGATATCCTCATCATCTCCACGCCCGTGGACACCCCGCGCTTCCGGGATCTGCTCGGGGACGGCAGCCATTTCGGCCTGAACCTCTCCTACGCCGTGCAGCCCTCCCCCGACGGGCTGGCGCAGGCCTTTCTCATCGGGAAGGACTTCATCGGCGGCGAGCCGTGCGCCATGGTGCTGGGCGACAACATCTTCTACGGCAACGGCCTCTCTCGCATGATGCGCCAGGCGGCGCAGAACGCCCAGGCCGGCCGCGCCACCGTCTTCGGCTACTATGTCAACGACCCGGAGCGCTTCGGCGTCGTGGAGTTCGACGCCGAGGGCCACGTGGTCTCCGTCGAGGAGAAGCCGAAGCACCCCAAGAGCAATTACGCGATCACGGGGCTGTATTTCTACGACAGCCGGGTCTGCGAGATGGCGGCCCGGATCCGCCCCTCCGCCCGGGGCGAGCTGGAGATTACCTCGCTCAACGACCTCTATCTGCGGGAGGGCGCCCTGGACGTGCAGCTGCTCGGCCGCGGCTACGCCTGGCTGGACACCGGCACCGTGGAGAGCCTTTCCGAGGCCGCGAACTTCATCGGCATGGTGGAGAAGCGCCAGGGCATCATGATCTCCGCGCCGGAGGAGATCGCCTTCCGCAACGGCTGGATCGACCGGGAGACCCTGAACGCCTCCGCCGAGCGCTACGGCAAGAGCCCCTACGGCGTCTTCCTGCGCTCCGTCGCCGAGGGGAGGATCCGCTATTGATCCCGGCCCCGGCCGCGGGCGAGCGCCTGCGCGGCGGGCTCTCGACGGCCCTCGCCGTCTGGTGGCTGGCCGTCTTTCCGCTGGTGAGCCTCGGCTCCTACGCCGGCTTCACGCAGGCCAAATGGCTGTTTCTCCTGGGCGGCGCGGCGCTGACGCTGACCGCGGCCATCGCCATCCTGGCGCTCACCGTCCGCTTCCGCCTCCCCCGTCCGGAGCCACTGCCGCTGATCCTCTGCGGCGCGCTGACGGTCTGGATCGCCCTCTCGGCCTTTTTGGGGAGCGGCGCGCAGGCGCTGAATCCGGACGGGCAGCGGGTGACCCTCTGGGGCGAGTCCCGCTTTGAGGGGCTCCTCACCCAGGTCTGCTACGCCGTGGTCTTCCTGGCCCAGGCCCTCGCCCCGGTCCGGGCGCGGATCGTCCGGGCCGCGGTGGCCGTCTCCCTGGCGCTCAACCTGGCGCTGACCGCCCTGCAGTACGCCGGGCTCAATCCCCTCGGCTTCTTTCCGGAGGGCTTCTCCCTGCTGCAGAATCCGGAGTTTCAGGGATCTCTGGGCAATATCGACATGACCGTCGGATATCTCGCCCTCGCGCTCCCGCTGCTCCTCCTCCCCTGGTGTCTGCGCGGGGAGGGATACGGCAGCCTGGCGGCGGGCCTCGCCGGCGTCCTGTGGCTATATTGTATGGAAGTCCAGGCGGGCTTCCTGATGCTCGGCGCGCTGTTGGCGCTGGCGCTGGCCCTCGCGCTGCGCCGCCCCGTCTGCCGCCCCCGGGTCTGCGGGCTTTGGGCTGCCTGCGCCCTGCTCCTGCTGGCCCGTCTCTCCCTCTCGCTGCCCTGGGAGAACGACTTCGGCACGCTGCGGCTCTGCCCGCCCGGGGGCCCGGCCGCCCTGGCTGCCCTGCTCACCGCGCTCCTGTCGATCACCCTCGGCGTCCTGGCGCATCGCTGTCCCGGCGGAAGACCTGTCTCCGCCCAAAGGATTGCCCTCGGCTTCGCCGCCCTGGCGGCGCTGGCGGTCCTGCTGGTGTGGCTCCTGCCCGTGCCGGAGAACGCCGGCGGGCTCTGGGAGGCCCACGAGATCCTCCGCGGGCGCGGGCTGCCGGATTTCGGCTCCGAGCGCTGGGGCATCTGGGAGATCGCCCTGCGCCTGGCCCGGAGCCACCCGCTCTTCGGCGTAGGCCCCGACGCCTTCCAGCAGGCGGCCCTGGACGAGCAGGCGGCCTCCGGCATCTACCTCGCCCAGCTCTTCGACACGCCGCACAATCTGCTCCTGGGCGTGCTGGTCTCCAGCGGTATCCCGGCGCTGCTGCTCTATTTGGCGCTGCTGGCCGCGCTGCTGCGCCGGACCCGCCGGGCCGGCGAGGCCGGCATCCCCCTCGCCGCCGCCCTGGTCTGCTATCTGACCCAGGGCATGTTCACCTTCTCGCTCTGCATCATCACGCCCATCGCCGCCGCCCTGGCGGGGATGGCCGCCGCCGTCCGCCCAATGGAGGAATCCGCCGATGTATCCGAACTCAAACGCTGAACTGAAGCAACGCGCCCGGGAGGCCTTCGCCCGGAACCCGGCCGTCATCCTGCTGGCCTCGCTGCTGGCGGCGCTGCCGGGTCTGCTCCAGCAGGTCATGTTCTCCCGCGGGCTGGTCAAGATGCAGGCGGCGCTGCTGGTGGCCGATATCACCCGGCTCACGGAGGAGCAGATCCTTCAATACTACCGTCTCGCCTGGCCGGACGCCCGGATCGGGCTGGTCTTCGGCCTGCTCGGGATTCTCTGCGCCTTTCTCACCGTGAGCCAGTGGCATATCGCCCTCAAGCTCCTGCGCGGCGAGGAGGCCTCGGCCCGGAACATCCTCGACCGGCTCCCCTGCTTCGGCCGGGCGATCCTGCTGCAGCTCCTGCTGATTCTCCGTCTGGCCGTCGCCGCTCTGCCGGGAATCGCGGTCCTCGCGGGCGCGCTGATGATCCCCGTGAGCGCCGGCATGACCCTCCCCGTGCTGCTGATCTATCTCGGCATGAGCCTGATGCTGGTGCTCTCCGTCCGCACGGCCCTGCACCACGCGCTGGCCATGTGCGCGATGGCGGACCGGCCGGAGCTGCGGGCGCGGGAGGCCCTCGCCGCCAGCCTCCGTCTGCTGCGCAGCCGCAAGGGGCTGTATCTGAGCCTCATGCTCAGCTTCGTCGGCTGGTATCTGGTGCTGAACATTGTGAGCCTGGTGCTCCCGGGCGTGCTGGGCTCCACGGTCTCCATGCTCTGCTCCCTGATCCTCTCGGTCTATATGACCCTCTCCGGCGCTGCCTTCTACGAGGCCTGGCGCACCGCCGACGCCGAGCCGGTGAAAACCGCCGGGAGCGGAGATTTCACCGCTACGATCCGGTGAGCGCGCCGGCCAAAGCTTTCGTGCTTTTCTCTTTTCATTTAATATAAAATATGGTATACTTCCGCTTGTCAGCGGATTCAAGCCGCGGGAATGGAGGAGACAAACCATGAGCGAGACGTCACAGGCCGCCGTCCGCAAGCCGGTCATTTTTTCAGGCATTCAGCCTTCCGGCGTGCTGACGCTGGGCAACTATATCGGCGCGCTGCGCAACTTTTCGATTCTACAGCAGGATCACGACTGCATCTACTGCGTCGTGGACGAGCACGCCATCACCGTGCGCCAGAATCCCGCGGAGCTGCGCCGCCGCTGCCTGGAGCTGGCCGCCCTGTATCTGGCCTCCGGCATCGACCCGGAGAAGAGCCTGATCTACTGCCAGAGCCATGTCAGCGCTCACGCCGAGCTGGCCTGGATCCTCAACTGCTTCACCTATATGGGCGAATTGAGCCGCATGACCCAGTTCAAGGCCAAGAGCGCGGCCCACGCGGACAACATCAACGCGGGCCTTTTCACCTACCCCGTGCTGATGGCCGCGGACATCCTGCTCTACCAGACCAACCTGGTGCCGGTGGGCGTGGATCAAAAGCAGCACCTGGAGCTATGCCGCGACATCGCGATCCGCTTCAACGGCGTCTACGGCGACGTGTTCACCATCCCCGAGGGCTTCATCCCGAAGGTGGGCGCAAAGATCATGAGCCTGCAGGAGCCGACCAAGAAGATGTCCAAGTCCGACCCGGAGGAGACCTTCATCTCCCTCCTGGACACGCCCGACGCCGTCCGCCGCAAGATCAAGCGCGCCGTGACCGACTCCGACGGCGAGATCCGCTTCGACCCGGAGAACAAGCCCGGCGTCAGCAATCTGCTCTCCATCATGAGCGCCCTGGGCGCGGGCACGGTGGAGGAGATCGCCGCGCGCATGCAGGGCATGGGCTACGGCCAGCTCAAGGCGGAGACCGCCGACTGCGTCATCGCCGCCCTCGAGCCGCTGCAGGCGGAGTTCAACCGCCTGATGGCCGACAAGGCCTATCTGCAGGGCGTCATCGACCAGGGCGCGGAGAAGGCCGGCCGCATCGCCATGAAGACCCTGCGCAAGGTTCAGAAGAAGGTCGGCTTCGCCGCCCGCGGCTGACAGGCGGGGGCAGCGTAACGATGCGTAAACGATGGACTGCGGTCCTGCTCTCCCTGGCGCTCCTCTTTTCCTCGGCGCTGGCCATGAGCACCGGGCCCCTGATGCGCCTGCACCAGATCGCGCGCGGGCACACGGACTGCTACCTGATCACGGTGGAGGACACCGTGGTGCTGGTGGACTGCGGCGTGGACACCGACGTCAACCAAAGCGCCCAGCCCCTGCTGGACTATTTGGAGGCCTCGGGCATCGACCATGTGGACGCCCACTTCGTCACCCACTGGCACGACGACCACGCCTATCTCGTCAACACACTCAACGAGCGCTACGGCCTGGACTCCACCGTCGTCTACGGCGCCTCGCCGCTGCTGCCGCCGCGCTTCCAGCCGCTGGCCCACGGCCAGTACAGACAGCTCCGGGACGGGGACAGCCTCTCCATCGGGCCGCTGCAGATCCTCTGCGTCGGCCCCGAGAGCCCGGACGTCACCGGCGAGAACAACCGCGACAGCCTGAACTTTCTGGTCTACTACGGCAATCACCGTTTTCTCTTCACCGGCGACTGGGTGGACTACACGATCTGGCAGCGGCACGAGCACGCGCTGGACAAGATCGACGTCCTCTCCTTCCCGCACCACGGGCTCTCCCCCATGTGCATCAAGCCCGCCACCATGCGTCACCTCAGCCCCAGGGTCATCCTGATCCCCGGCAGCGGGGCGAACGAGGACAAGGTCAAGACCTTCGCCCTCAAGGAGTGCTCCCTGAAGCGCTATCCCCGCTTCTACTCCTGCCGGGACGGCCATGTCCACATCATCAGCGACGGCACGAGCCTCTGGTCCGCCTACAACGTGGAGCCGGGCGTCTTCCCCTCCGGCAAGCTCGTCCCCTGAGACGGGCCCCGCGCCCCTCCCATACCACAACCGTTTGAAGGGACATTTGAGATGAAAAAGAATTTGCTGGTCCTTCTCCTGACCGTTCTCCTGGCGGTGGAGCCGGTCTTCGCCCTCGCGGTCACCCTCGACGGCGGCGAAGACCGCGGCATCGAGCCCAAAGAGGTGGGCCTCAACGAGCTGATCGACGGCGAGAGCCCGACCACCGGCCTGCCGCTGGAGGAGCGTCTCCCGGGCAACGAGGATTTCGCCGGGCTGGCGGTGACCGGCCGCTACCTCCCCGTGCTGGTGCAGATCGACAATTCCGACAACGGCGCGGGCTGGCGCTCCCCCTGGGGCGCCATCTACTCCGACGTGATCTACGAGAGCCCCCTGCGCCGGGAGGGCCAGACCCGCATCTCCATTCTCTACTCCGACCTCGTCCCCGACGACGTGGGTCCGATCCGCTCCGCCCGTCTGGGCCACGTATGGCTCCGGGAGGAGTGGGATGCCGCCTTCCTCTACCACGGCCAGCAGGAGTATGCGCTGACCAACGTGCTCGAGGAGCTGACGCGCCTGGGCGTGACCAAGCGCGGGCTGCTCTTCTCCGGCACCTCCGGCGGCAAGGACTGGAACAAGTACTACTATAACCGGCAAAATCTGGCCAGCCCCCACGACAAGGGCGCCAACGCCGCCGGCATCCTGACCCTGGTGGAGGACGACATCATCCCGCCGAACCACACCTGGCTCTTCACCGACGAGGCCGCCGAGGGCGACCCCGCCACGGAGATCACCGTCAAGTGGGGCCACAAGGACTACACCTCCGTCTTCCGCTACGACGAGGAGCAGGACTGCTACTACCGCTATGTCGGCACCGGCAAGAAGGCCGAGCCCTACCACGATCTGGACACGGAGGAGCCCATCCCCTTCCGCAACGTCATCATCCAGTGGACGGACGTCGATTGGGTCGTCAAGGACGCCCCCGTCACCCGCAACACCGGCGACGGCGCCTTCTTCGCCAACTACTCCACCGGCTTCTTCACCGCCGAGGGGAACGCGGACTACTTCATGAACGGCGTCCACAAGACCGGCTACTGGCGGCGGGAGAACATGCACAGCCGCACCGTCTTCTACAACGAGAACGGCGAGGAGCTTAAGCTGCAGCGCGGGCGCACAATGATCGAGATGTTCCCCAACGTGGAGCGTCAGATCCACACCGCCAGCCGGAAAAAGCCCTCCATCATCACCGATGTCAAACGTTCCGTCTCCTACGAGTGAGGCGTCATCCCTCGGGCCTCGCGCCTGAGGGATTTGCCGCTTTGGGAGACCCTCGCATAGGCCCATGAAAAAGACAAGCATCCAGACTCTTCTCACCCGCCTCGCCGCGGCGGACAGCGGGCGGAAGGCTCCGCTCCTGCAGTTCCTCCGTTTCGGCCTGGTCGGCGTCTCCAACACGCTGATCGCCTACGCCGTGGAGATGCTCT
>CAMVAJ010000014.1 GCA_947165425.1 uncultured Clostridia bacterium | reverse complement strand
GAAGGCCGAGGGCGAGACCGAGCCGCACGAGATCGTGTACACCCTTGAGGAGTACGAGATCGACGGTTACAAGCTGACGAACGAGCCCAAGCTGACCAAGACAGGGGAGAACACCTACGGGATCACGTTCGAGAACACCCACGAGCCGGACGAGACCGAGATCGAGATCACCAAGGTCTGGAACGACGCGGAGAACCAGGACGGCTATCGCCTGACCGCGGACAAGTACAAGGCCAAGGTGCACCTGATGGTGGGCGAGGACGAGATCACAGTTGCCGCACCCATCACGCAGACCGTGACGGACAACGGCGACGGCACCTACACCGTGAAGTACGAGAATCTGCCGAAGTTCAAGAACAAGGCTGAGATCGAGTACATGGTGAAGGAGGACGAGATCGCCGAGTACACCGCGGACAAGACCGAGGTCAAGAACGGCGAGACGATCACCAACACCCACAAGACCGAAGAGACGCAGATCCCCGTGACGAAGATCTGGGACGACAACAGCAACAACGACGGCAAGCGGCCCGAGACCGTGGTGATCGGACTGTACGCCAATGGCGAGCTGAAGGAGACCCGGACGCTGAGCGCGGCGGACCAGGGCGAGAACGCCAACACCTGGACGTATACCTTCACCAAGCTGCCCGTGAACAAGCTTGTGAACGGGGAGTCTCAGGCGATTGTCTACACGGCGAGCGAGCTGAAGGGTGAGACCGCGCTGAAGGTGGGCGATGCGCTGGACGACGACTACACGCTGAGCAAGGTGGAAGGCGACGCAGCGAGTGGCTACACCTTCACGAACACGGACAAGGCGGACCTGACGGACGCCACCGTGGTGAAGATCTGGAACGACAACAGCGACGCGGCGGGCAAGCGCGCGAATGCGCAGGTCACCGTAACGCTGCTGGCGAACAACGAGGCGGTCGAGGCCTACAGCGACATTGCGCTGCCCTACACTGGCGATGACGAGAATGTCACCTACAGCGGCGAGGGCGACAGTTGGACGCTGAAGGTTGATAAGCTGCCGCAGTATGTGGATGGCGTGTACCAGAGCTACAGCTGGATCGAGCAGATCGGGCAGGGCAGCGAGTACACGATGACGAACCTGGTGATCGACGAGACCGAGAGGACCACGACGATCACCAACACCTACAGCACGGATCGGTACTGCCTGGAAGTGCTGAAGGTGTGGGACGACGACAACGACAGCGCGGGCTTCCGCCCGGCCGAGATCAGCGTCACGCTGATGAAGCTGGTGAACGGCGAGCCTGTGGAGTTCGGTGAGAACGAGCTGCTCGGCGCGGACGGCAAGGCGATTCAGACGGTGTATCCGCTGAACAAGGATAACCACTGGACGGCCATGGCGACCGGCCTGCCGAAGGACGACTTCAAGTATGTCTGGGTTGAGACGCTGACGGGCAAGGCGCTGGAGAAGTACACGACGGCGTCCAAGACCGAGGGCACGATCACCTACCTGACGAACAGCTACACGCCCGAGACCATCGAGATCACGATCGAGAAGGTCTGGGAGGACAACGACGACCAGGATGGCATCCGTCCGGATCACGTTGACGTAAAGCTGATGGCCGACAGCAAGTTCGTGAAGACGATCCGCATCGAGGGAGAGGCTTGGACCTACACCGAGAGCGGACTGGCGAAGTTTGCGAAGGCCGAGGGCGAGACCGAGCCGCACGAGATCGTGTACACCCTTGAGGAGTACAAGATCGACGGTTACGAGCTGACGAACGAGCCCAAGCTGACCAAGACCGGGGAGAACACCTACGGGATCACGTTCGAGAACACCCACGAGCCCGAGACCATCGAAGTGACGGTCACCAAGAAGTGGAACGACGCGGACGATCAGGACGGCATCCGTCCCGACCACATCAGCGTGACGCTGACGGCGGACGGCAAGGCGCCGACGCTGCCCGCGGCCACGGCGGACGCCGAGGCCCAGAAGGCGACGGTTGATCTGACCGCGGAGTCCGAGTGGAGCTACACCTGGAACGGCCTGCCGAAGTACAACAAGGGCAAAGCCATTGCGTACACGGTCACCGAGCCTGTGCTTCCGGAGGGCTACAAGTCCAAGGTCAAGGCCATCGTGGAGACCGGCGAGAACACCTACGTGATCGGGGGCGCGCAGAAGACTGAGCCCGAGACCACCGAGACGGCGGTCAAGAAGGTGTGGGAGGACGCGGAGGACCAGGACGGCATCCGTCCCGCGAAGCTGACCGTCACCCTGACCAAGACCGTCGACGGCAAGGCCACGACCGAAACCTACGACCTCTACGAGGCCAACGGCTGGAAGGTCGAGTTGAAGGATCTGCCGGCCTACGAGAACGGCAAGAAGATCACCTACACCTGGTCCGAGCCGGAGGTCAAAGGCTACACCAAGACGGGTGAGGAGACGAAGGATGGCATGACCACCTTCACCAACACCCATACCCCGGACGTGACCGAGATCGAGGTCGAGAAGACCTGGGCCGACGACGATAACCGCGACGGCAAACGGCCGACCGAGATCACCGTGGTGCTGATGAAGAACAACACGGCCCTGAAGGAGATCCCGCTGACCGCGGACAACGAGGGCAAGTGGTACCACAAGGAGGAGAACCTGCCCAAGTTCGAGAAGGGCGACGAGATCGTCTACAGCTTCGTCGAGAAGGCGGTCGCGGACTACTCCATCAGCAAGTACGAGATCACCAAGACCGAGAAGGGCGCCAAGGTCGCGATCGAGAACACCTACACACCCGACCGGTTCTGCCTGACGGTGCTGAAGGTCTGGGACGATGCGAACAACCAGGATGGCCTGCGTCCTGATAGCGTCACGATGCGGCTGTTTGCCAACGGTGCGGCAGCCAAGTACGCTGACGGCAAGGTCGTTGCGGATGTAGTGCTGAACGAAGCCAACAACTGGACCGGCATGGTCACCGGCCTGCCGATCATGGCGGGCGGCACGGCGATCGAGTACAGCTGGTACGAGGTCAATGTACCGGATGGCTACACGATCGAGAAGCAGACTGTCACGGTTGACACCGAAACCCGCATCACGAGCCTGACCAACAAGCATGTGCCCGAGGAGACGGAGGCTAGTGTCTTGAAGGTTTGGGATGACGCGGAGAATCAGGACGGCAAGCGGCCGACAAGCCTGACTGTTATCCTGAGCAACGGCCAGCAGTTCACCCTGAATGAGGCGAACAACTGGAGCGCGAAGGCGGAGAAACTGCCCAAGTACAAGGATGGCAAGGAGATCACCTACACCTGGATGGAGGGTGATCTGCCGGACGGCTACAAGCTGACCAAGACCGTGACCGAGGGCACGGTCACCACCCTGACCAACACCCACAAGCCCGAGACCGTGGACGTCACCGTCCGGAAGGTCTGGGACGACGCGGAGAACCAGGACGGCCTGCGCAAGCCCATCAGGGTGACCCTCTCCAACGGCGACCAGGTCACCCTGAACGAGGTCACCCTGAACGAGGCCAACAACTGGACCGAGACGATCAAGGGCCTGCCGAAGTACAAGGACGGCAAGGAGATCACCTACACCTGGACCGAGGACAAGCTGGAAGGCTATACGCTGACCAGCACCGAGACCGAGGGCTATGTGACCACCCTGACCAACACCCATACGCCCGAACTGACCAAGACGGCGGTCGAGAAGGTCTGGGAGGACAAGGACAACAAGCACGGCAAGCGGCCCGAGAACCTTGTGGTGGAGCTCCAGGCGGATGGCGTGACCATCGGCGCGGAGACCCTGAACGAGGCCAACGGCTGGACAGCCAAGCGTGAGAACCTGCCGAAGAACAAGGCCGGCAAGCCGATCATCTACACCTGGAAGGAGTCCACGGTCCCCGCGGGCTACACGATGGAGATGAGCACGAACTCTGAGACGGGCGCTGTCATCATCACCAACACCTACGGCATGGGCGGCCTGGAGATCGTGAAGACCTTCTCCGAGAACGTGGCCGATCTGGACGAGGCGAAGAACCTGAAGATCACCGTCACCGGACCGGACGGCTATGAGAAGCATCTGGTCTTCGGCAAGGACTTCGACGAGAACAACACCTGGAAGGACGAGGATCTGGCGCCTGGCCGCTACACGGTGGTCGAGGAGAACGCCTACGGCCTCATCACCAACTACACCCTGGATGTGACGAACAGCACGACCAGCGGCGCGGCGACCGTCAAGGCGGGCGACACTGCCAAGGTTGAGCTGACCAACACCTACACCGAGGACCTGGGCGACCTGGTCATCGCGAAGGAATGGTGCTTCTCTCCCGCCGACGCGGTCGACATGGAGGACACCAAGCAGCTGAAGGTCACCGTGACCAACAGCGCCGGCAAGTACGTGAAGGCCGACAGCAGCTTCAGCGACGAGAAGGTGGAGCTGACCATCTCCGATGGCAGCCGCCTGACCCTCAAGAACCTGCCGATCGACACCTACACCGTCACCGAGACCAACGCGGCGGACCTCATCAAGGGCTACAGCGTCAACGGCACGGTGCCCAGCGTGATCACCGGCAGCGCGGCCACCGTCAAGAACGCCGCCGCCACCGTGGTGCTGAAGAACAACTACGAGCGCGACTACGGCAAGCTGACGCTGAAGAAGACCTGGAACATCACCGGCGTGACCGAGGTGCCGGAGAGCGCCAAGAGCGACCTCCGCTTCGTGATCACCTCCGAGAGTGTGAAGGCCTTCAAGCCGATCACGGTCTACTACGCGCAGTTCGCGGGTGAGGAGACCTACACGGTGGAGAACCTGCCGGTGGGCGCCTACACCGTGACCGAGTACGACCACGAGACCCTCCTGGCCTCCTACGGCTATGAGTTCATCGCGGACGGCAGCACAATCACCGGCGAGGCGACGGTCACCAAGACGGAGGCGGGCGAGGTCGAGCTGACCAACGTCTACCACCAGAAGAACGGCGGCCTGACCATCACCAAGACCTTCAACGAGGACATCCCGGCGGACGCCGACCTGAGCGCGCTGACCTTCCTGGTGGTCAACCCGAAGACGGGCTACCGCAGAGAGATCAAGTACACCGAGCTCACCAACGGCGCGATCACCATCGACGGCCTGGAGGAGGGTCTCTACGCGGTGTCCGAGCTCTATGCCGGCACGCTGATTGACCACTACCACCTGGTGGCCGAGGAGTCCACGACCACGGGCAGCGCCACCGTCTCCGAGGACGGCGCGGCGAGCGTGGCCCTGAAGAACACCTACGCGCCGAACCTGGGCGCCCTGAAGATTGTCAAGGTCTTCGGCGGCAACCCGGACGACGCCGACCTGAGCGGCCTGACCTTCCAGGTCACCGGCCCGAACGACTACAGCGAGACCTTCACCTACGGTGAATTCACCGACGGCGAGCTCACGATCTCCGACCTCATGGAGGGCACCTACACGGTGACCGAGACCAACGAGGAGAGCCTGATCGAGAACTACACGCTGCTGACGACGAGCGTCACCGAGGGCAGCACGGCGGTCATCGAAGGCGAGACCGCGACCGTGCTCCTGCTGAACATCTACGAGCAGGACGAGGGCGAGATCCAGATCACCAAGACCTTCACGGGTGTGCCCGAGGGCGTGAACGTGAGCGGCCTGACCTTCCGGATCACCGGCCCGAAGGGCTTCGACCAGACGGTCAGCTACGGACAGTTCACGAACGGCAGCTACACCGTCAAGCACGTGCCGGTCGGCACCTACACCGTGACCGAGACCAACGCCAAGACGATCCTGGACAGCTACGAGCTCACCGCGGAGAGCGTCACGGAGAAGTCGGGCGTGGCGGTCGAGAAGGAGAAGACCGCCGCGGTCGCCCTGGAGAACCGTTACACCCAGAAGGTTGGCAAGCTGACCATCAAGAAGGCCTTCACCGGCCTGAATGCCTCCGACAATGTGGACGGCCTCGCCTTCCGCGTGATCGGGCCCGACGGCTTCGACAAGACGGTCACCTATGGTGAGTTTGAGGAGGATGGCACCTACACCTTCGAGTCCATCCCGATCGGCGCCTACCTGGTCTACGAGCTGAACGCCAACTACCTGGCCGCGAACCTGACGCTCAAGCAGAGCTCCGTCACCGACGCCACGGCCGAGGTTGAGGCCGAGGGCGAGGCCACGGTGGAGCTGACCAACGACTACGACAACTCCGAGACCAGCGTGGCGGTCAGCAAGATCTGGGTCGACAACGAAGACCTGGACGGCAGCCGTCCGACGGCCCTCGTCATGACGCTGCACGATCGCGACCGCGAGGTGACCACCGTCACCTTGAACGAGGCCAACCACTGGACCGCTGTGGTCGAGCACCTGCCGCTGTATGACGGCAGCCGCCTGATCGAGTATGTCTGGGAGGAGGAGTTTGTGGCCGGCTACCTGCCGATCGACATCACGCAGACCGGCAACATGACCATCTTCACCAACCAGCACATCCCCGAGGTCGTCTCCAAGACCGTTCGCAAGATCTGGGACGACAACAACAACCAGCTCCAGCGCCGTCCGCAGAGCATCTACGCGACCCTCTCCAACGGGACCACCGTGGTGCTGAGCGAGGCGAACGGCTGGACTGCCACCGTGGACAACCTGCCCAAGTACGGATCGGACGGCAAGGAGATCGAGTACACCTGGACAGAGCAGGTGGTCCTGGGCTACACGCAGCGGAGCAAGGTGACGAACGGTGATGTCACCACCTTCACCAACTACATCCGCCCGAACACCCCGGGCCGCACGCCGCCCACGGAGGAGATCGAGGAGTACGAGACGCCTCTGCGCGTCGTGGTCGTCATCAACCACGTCGGCGACTGCTTCGACTAAGCACCAGCAAGCCTCTGAACCCGCCGCCGCGAAGCGCGGCGGCGGGGGAGGGGGATTTGAGAAGAGAAAGGAGATAGCGTATCATGCTGAAAATGATGAATAAGTACCTGTCCCTTCTGCTGGCGCTGGTACTGCTGCTCACCACCCTCTCTGTCCCCGCGCTGGGCGACGGAGAGGCGGAACCCGAGGCCGAGACCCTGGCTCCCTTAGAGGAGACCGCGGAGGAGGCGGAGGGGGAGGAGGATTACCCGGACGAGCTGATCGTGGGGCATCCGACCATCACCAAGGGCGACTTCTTCACTGAGATGTTCGGCAACGACACCGCCGACATCGACGTCCGCGCGCTGATCCACGGCTACAATCTGGTCAACTGGGATCAGAACCAGGGCGTCTACCTCATCGACCCCAGCGTCGTCACCGCCGTCAAGGTGATGGACGACGAGCTGGGCAACCGCACCTACTACCTGGCGCTGGCGGAGGATCTGTACTACTCCGACGGCACACCCATCACCGCCTGGGACTACGCGTTCTCCACGCTCCTGATGATGGCTCCCGAGATCGAGGAGATCGGCGGCAAGATCTACCGCGCGGAGCACATCCTGGGCTACAAGGAGTACATCACGGGCCAGGCGCCCACGCTGGCGGGCCTGGAGGTTCTGGGCGACCATCAGCTGGCCATCACCCTGGACCACGACTTCCTGCCCTACTTCTTCGAGACGGGCCTGCTGCTGACGGTGCCCTATCCGATCAGCGTCATCGCCCCCGGCTGCAAGGTCTATGACGACGGCCTCGGTTGCTATATCGGCAACGAGGATCTCAGCGTCGAGGAGCCGGTCTTCACGGCCGATCTGCTGCGCAAGACCATCCTGGATCCGGAGACAGGCTACAACAGCCACCCCTCCGTCACCAGCGGCCCCTACAAGCTGGTCGCCTACGACTACGAGACCGCCCACTTCGAGATCAACGATTACTACAAGGGCGCGTGGGTCTACAACACCCTGCCGGAGGATTTCACCTTCGACGTGAAGGAATTCAAGGGCGTGGGCAACGGCGGTCAGACCCACACGGGCAACGGCCCCAGCTTCTACCGCGTGGAGCGGTACGACGAGGAGGGCAACGACACCTCCTACTACCTGGTGCGGCCCACGATCCGGAAGATCCGCTTCACCGTGGCGGACAACGACACCATAGCCGAGGATCTGACCTCCGGCAAGCTCCACCTGGTGAACAAGGTGGTCTACGGCCCGACGATCCAGGAGTGCCTCGGCCAGCGGACCATCGGCTCCATCACCCCGGTGGACGACCATGAGCCCAAGCCCCTGGCCTGGGAGGGCACGCAGAGCGGCGGCATCGAGTTCCAGAACTATCCGCGCATCGGTCTGGCCTTCCTGACCTTCACCTACGACTGGCCCACCGTCCACGAGAAGGAAGTGCGCCAGGCCATCGCCTGGTGCATGGACCGCGAGGCGCTGACCCGGGAGTACACCTCCGGCTACGGCATGGTGGTCAACGGCTACTACGGCATCGAGCAGTGGGAGTACCTGATCTGCACGGGCCAGCTGGACTATCCGGTGAACTTCCTCAACGACGATCTCCACCTGGATGAGGACAACATGAAGCGCTACCGCTACATGTACGCCGCCACCGAGGAGGAGTACGAGGAGATGCTCAAGGCCTGGGACGAACTGAACCTTGATCAGCTGACGGTCTACTCCGTGGACACCGCGAAGGCAAATCTGATCCTGGACAGCGCCCACTGGACGCTCAACCGCGACGGCGAGACCTACCGCCCGGGCATCGACGACGTCCGTTGCAAGATGATCGACGGCGAGCTGGTCGCCCTGGATCTGACGCTGATGTACCCGAGAGGGAACCACATCGTGGACACGATGCAGGAGAACTTCTTCGACCATCTGGCGGAGGCCGGCATCCGGGTGACCCTGGTGCCCGAGGACATGGAGGAGCTGCTCAAGAGCTACTACCGTGAGAAAGAACGCACCACGGACATGATCTATCTGGCGACCAACTTCCACGTGATCGTGGATCCATCCATCACCTACTCGACGGACACGACCGCTGGCCACCAGATGTGGAACAACACCTACTCGGACGACGAGGATCTCTACTGGCGCGCGGTCAACATGCGCAAGACGGATCCGAAGGATATCTACGAGTATGTCTCCAAGTGGATCGGCTTCCAGGAGCGCTACAACGAGGTGCTCCCGACGATCCCGATCTACTCCAACATCTATTTCGACTTCTATACGCCGCAGCTGCAGAACTATCACATCACGGCACACGTGACCTGGACCCAGGCGATCCTGGAATCCTACTTCGGGCGCGCGCCGGAGACCCAGCAGGCCCCGCAGGCGGAGGAACCGCAGGCGCAGGACGGCCTGGAGACGATAGAAGACTGAGCCGCGCAGACGCCGGACCCGACCACAGGACGGCGTCTGCGCGAAGGCGCAGCCAAAGCGAAACGATGAAAAGCGACCACCCCGCTCCTGACCGTATCTGGAGCGGGGCGCTTTTCAAGAAGGGAAGGGACAGAGAGAGGAACATGCCCATCCGAAACATCGGCATTTTTGCCCACGTGGACGCCGGGAAGACCACCCTGTCCGAGCAGATTCTGCTGTGCGCCGGGACGATCAAGCAGGCGGGCAGCGTGGACCGGGGGACCGCCCACACGGACGACCTGCCGGTGGAGCGCCGCCGCGGCATCTCCGTCCGCGCGGCCAGCGTCTCCCTGACCTGGAGGGGGGTGGACATCCAGCTGATCGACACCCCCGGCCATACGGATTTCTCGGCGGAGATCGAGCGCGCCTTCTGGGCGCTGGATGGCGCAATCCTGCTGGTGGACGCCGCCCAGGGCGTACAGCCCCAGACGGAGACCCTGTTCCGGGCCCTGCGGGCCCAGGGGCTGCCCGTCCTGTTTTTTGTGAACAAGATGGACCGGCCGGAGGCGAACGCCGCGCGGGTCTGCCGGCAGATCCGCAGGCGGCTGACGCCGAACCTGGTCCCGATGTGGGACGCGGAGGAGGCGCTGGAGTTCGTCTGCGGCACGGACGAGGAGCTGATGGAGCGCTACCTGCGGGGTGAGACGATCCCGACCGATGAGCGGGATCAGCGCCTGGCGGCGCTCACCGCCCGGGGCGAGGCCTGTCCCGCCCTGTCCGGCTCGGCGCTGAGGGGCCAGGGAATCTGCGAGCTGCTGGACGCGGTGCTGAAGTATCTGCCGGCCCCGCCGAGGGGGGAGAAGCGGCTGTGCGCCGTCGCCTTCGCCGCGGGGCAGGACCGGGTGATGGGCCGCGGGCTCTGGGTGCGCCTCTTCGGCGGACGCCTGGAGAACCGGATGCCCATCGAGCTGCAGACGGGCACGGACCGGGTGACCGGGGAGCCGATCACGGTGCAGCGGAAGATCACCCAGATCCGGGACGGCGCGGGGCGGGACCTGGGCGCGCTGGAGGCGGGCATGGTCGGCGTGGTCTACGGCCTGGGGGATGTGGAGATCGGCCATGTGTTCGGCGACGCGGCGCTCCTGCCGCGCAAGGTTCAGCCGGGCCTGCTGCGCACGCCGCTGATCACCGCCAGCGTCGCTGCGGAGGACCCCGCCCAGCGGGAGACCCTGCGGGAGGCCTGCCAGACCCTGTCGCTGGAGGATCCGCTCCTGCACGCCCAGGTGATCCGCGACACGGGGGAGATCCAAATCCAGGCGATGGGCAGGATCCAGCTGGAAATCCTCCAGGAGACCCTGGAGACGCGCTTCGGCGTCCGGGCTGCCTTCGGGGAGCCGAGGGTGATCTACCGGGAGACCATCCGGCAGAAGGCGACCGGCTTTGTGGCCTACACGATGCCCAAGCCTTGCTGGGCGATCCTGCGCTTCGAGCTGTCGCCCGCGCCGCGCGGCAGCGGGGTGACCTACCGCTCCACCGTGCCCGTGCGCGACATCATGCTGCGCTACCAGCACCAGGTGGAGCAGACAATCCCACAGGCGCTGAGCCAGGGCCGGCTGGGCTGGCAGGTGACCGACGTTGAGATCACCCTTGTGGGCGGGGAGCACCACCTGGTGCACACGCATCCGCTGGACTTCATCGTCGCGACGCCGATGGCGATCCAGGACGGCCTGCGGCAGGGCGGGAGCGTGCTGCTGGAGCCGATCCTGGAGGTCCGGCTGGTGGTCCCGCTGGAGTGCGTGGGCCGGGTGATGACGGACGTCCAGCAGATGCGCGGCGAGGTGACCGACACGGTCTCCGACGAGGACACGGCGGAGATGACGGCGCTGGTGCCGGTGGCGACCAGCCTGAACTATCCGACCGAGTTCGCCGCCGTGACCCGCGGCAAGGGCAGCATGAGCACCGCCCTGCACGGCTACCGGGAGTGCCCGCTGGAGCTGGGCCGCACGGCGGCCCGGCGCGGCGTGGATCCCTTGGACAAGGCGAAGTACATCCTCGCGGCGCGCAGCGCCTTAGAGGGCGGCATCTTCGATTGAAACTCTGCCGCAAAAGGCGGCAGCCACAACACAGAACAGACGGAAAGGAAAAAACAAAATGGCCAAAGTTTTACTGCTCAACGGAAGCCCCCACGCCCACGGCAGCACTGTCACGGCGCTGGAGGAGATGATCACGGTTTTCCACGCGGAAGGCGTGGAGACGGAGCTGGTGCAGGTCGGCAACAAGGCGGTTCGGGGCTGCATCTCCTGCGACCGGTGCGCTCAGCTGGGGCGCTGCGTTTTCAACGACGACCCGGTGAACGAGCTGGCCCCGAAGCTCGAGGCGGCGGACGGTCTCGTGGTCGGGAGCCCGGTCTACTTCGGCTCCCCGAACGGGACGCTGCTGGCGCTGCTGGACCGGCTGTTCTACTCCACCTCCTTCTCCAAGGTGATGAAGGTGGGCGCGACGGTGGTCTCCTGCCGCCGCGGCGGTAACACGGCCTCCTTCGACGTGCTGAACAAGTATTTCACGATCACCGGGATGCCGGTGGCCTCCAGCACCTACTGGAACCAGATCCACGGCTTCAACGCGGAGGACGCGAAGAAGGATCTCGAGGGGCTGCAGACGATGCGGAACCTGGCGCGTAGCATGGTCTTCCTGATGCGCGCGATCGAGGCGCAGCGGGCGCTGACGGGCCTCCCGGAGCTGGAGCATCGGTATTTCACGAGCTTCCCGGACGGGAAATAAGCCGCGCCTAGGGGCGGGACAGGAGCGAAACATGTTTATCAAAGGGTTTACCTATGGATTCGACGGCAAACGGGGCGACTACCGCACGCCGGAGGCGGCCCTCTCGATGGAGCGGCTCGCGGCGCTGGGCGGCGACTGGGCCGCGCTGGCCTTTGCCGTCCGGCAGGATACCTTCCACTCGACGGTGATCCGCCCGGACTACCGCTGGACGGTCACGGACGCGGATGTGCTGGCCGCGGTGCGCAAGCTGCATGCCCAGGGCCTCAAGGTCTGCATGAAGCCGATGGTCAACTGCGCCGACGGCATCTGGCGGGCGCACATCCGTTTCCCGGAGCCCGAGTGGGGGGATACGGACTACTGGAAGGAGTGGTTCTCCAGCTACACGGCCTTCCTCTGCCACTACGCGGAGCTGGCCGAGGAGACGGGCTGCGAGATGTTCTGCGTGGGCTGCGAGATGCTGGGCACCGAGCCGAAGGTTGCACATTGGCGCGAGACCATCGCCCAGGTGCGGAAGGTCTATTCCGGCCCGCTGGTCTACAACACCAACCACGGCAAGGAGTGGGGCGTCAAGTGGTGGGACGCGGTGGACTATATCGGCACCTCCGCCTACTACGGCGTGGCGAAGGTGCCGGGCGACAGCCTGGAGAACATGGTGGAGGCCTGGAACCGGCAGAAGGCGGACCTGGCCGCGCTGTCGAAGGCCCACGGCGGCAAGCAGATCATCTTCATGGAGATCGGCTGCCGGAGCGCAAGGGGCTGCGCCATGATGCCCTATGACTTCACCCATAAGGAGTTCCCCTACGACGAGGAGGAGCAGGCCCGGTTCTACGAGTCCTGCTTCCGGGCCATGTGGGAGGAAAAGTGGTTTGCCGGCTTCTTCTGGTGGGACTGGTATACCCGGCTCCCGCAGCGGCAGCCAGAGATGGGCTTCTCCATCGTCGGAAAGCAGGCGGAGCAGGTCGTGAAGCAGTGGTATGCCCGCGCGCGTCAGGACAGCGAACCGTGAGGTGATCGTATGACGACGCCCATTCATCCGCAGACGCGGGAGCGGCTGCCGGAGCTGATGCGCCTGGAGAACGGGGAGACGGTGCGCACGCCCGAGGTCACATGTTTGACCAGTATTTGTAAACCCAGGGACATAAAAGAGAGGAGACAAAAACCATGAAGGATCCCAAGTGCGGTTACTGTGTGGGCGGCGAGCCCCTGGCGGCGTTCGGCATCAAAATCTGCGACCTCAGCGTGAGCCAGCTGATCCTGTTCAAGGAGCAGAGCCACCCCGGGCGCTGCATCGTGGCCTACAAGGACCATGTGAGCGAGATCGTGAACATCTCCGACGAGGAGCGCAGCGCCTTCTTCGCGGATGTGAACCGCGCCGCGAAGGCAATCCACGCGGCCTTCCATCCGGACAAGCTCAACTACGGCGCCTACGGCGACACGGGCTGCCATCTGCACTTCCACCTGGTGCCCAAGTATCGGGACGGCTATGAGTGGGGCGGCGTCTTCGCGATGAACCCGGGCGAGAAGTACCTCACCGAGGCGGAGTACGCGGAGATGATCGAGAAGATCAAGCGGGAACTGTAATGCAATAAACGCCCGGACGGCATGTGCCATCCGGGCGCGCTTATTATAGGGCATTCAGGACGATCAGGCGATTTCCAGCGCGATCTCCATCATGTGGGTGAAGGTGTTCTGGCGGTCCTCGGCGCTGAGGCTCTCGCCGGTGAAGGGGTTGTCGGAGATGGTGCAGATGGAGAGGGCGTTTTTGCCCAGGGTGGCGGCCTCCAGATAGAGCCCCGCGGCCTCCATCTCCACGGCCAGCACGCCGAGCCCCTGCAGGATCTTGGCGGAGCCGGTGCGGGTGTCGTAGAAGGTGTCGGAGGAGTAGAGCGGGCCGGGAACCGGGTTCAGGCCCAGCTTCGCGGCGGCCTCCATGGCCTGGGACAGGAGCTTGTAGGAGCAGCAGGGGGCCAGATGCCCGCTGAAGCCGAACTGCGCGCCGTAGTTGGAGTTGGTGTAGGCGCTCATGCCGATGACGATGTCCCGAACCTTCAGGCTCTGGTTCAGCATGCCGGCGGTGCCGATGCGGATGATGTTCTCCACGCCGTACTCGCTGAAAAGCTCGTGGCTGTAGATGCCGATGGACGGAATGCCCATACCAGAGGCCATCACGGACACGCGCTTGCCGTGGTAGAGACCGGTGTAGCCCTGGACGCCGCGGGTGTTGTTGACCAGCACGGCGTTCTCCAGATAGTGTTCCGCGATAAACTTGGAGCGGAGTGGGTCTCCGGGCATGAGGACGGTCCGGGCGAAGGCGCCCTCCTCAGCGGTAATGTGCGGGGTTGGAATGGACATGCTTTCACCTCCATAAAGTCGGCTCAGAATAATATAGGGTCAGACAATGGTGGCGGTGGACGCGATGGCGTCCCGCTCGGGCAGGGCGTCGGGGGCCTCCTCACCCTGGCGGAGCTGCTGATTCAGCTCGCTCAGGCGGCTCGTGCGCTCCCGGACGCGCAGATCGGTCAGCGCCCGGCTCTTGTAGCGATCCATCAGGGCGCGGACGCCCATGGCGGCGGGGATGGCGGCCAGCACGCCCGCAGCGCCGCCGACCAGGGTGCCGACCCCCAGCGCCGCGCCGGTCTTGGCCATGCGGAACACGCCGTCCTTGACGGCGGTTTTGCCGGGCTTTTTGCCGACCAGCATTTTGAGGCCCTCGGAGGCGGCGATGGCGGCGAAGGGCACCGCCCCGCAGACCGCCGTGGTCACCTCGGTGAGCAGACCGGTCTTCTCGAGCAGGCCGCTCTCGACCGCGAGATCGTCCGCCCAGTTGACGGCGGCGGAGAGCGTGTCCACCACCGTGTCGTGCTGCCGCTTGCGATAGCGCTGCACAATCTCCTCATAGGTTTTCATGTTCACGACCTCCCCTCTGTGTGGCGGGCCATCTCCGTCCCGGGGGACGGGAGACGGCGTCATGGCTTGAATAGATTCAGAATGGTGACGAGGACCCAGGCACCGCAGACGATGCCTGCCAGCACGATCAGGGAGCGCATCAGCCCGTCGAGCCCGAGGCGCTTTTTCTTTTCCTGCTTTCGGCTTGCCTCGGCGCTGGCGGCCTCCAGCTTCCCGAGCCGGGCGGACAGGTCGTCGAGCCTGCCCGAGAGAGCGTGGATGTCCGCCTCCAGATCGGAGCGGATCGTGTCCGTCTCCTCCGTGAGGCGCTGCCGGTCCCGGTCCTCCCGGCGCTCCAGATCCTCCAGCTGGGTGCGGAGCTTGGCCTGATCCTCGCAGAGCCCCTCCGCGACCAGGGTCATCTCGGAGGTGAAATTCTCCACCAGGGACTGGGTGGAGTCCCCCTTCACGGCGTGCAGGGCGTTGCTGAGCAGCCTGCGCGGGCCGGCCAGATAGCCTTCGTCCGACATGGAGACACCTCCTCTCTGATGGCTTTCTTGCCTATAAAATGATAGCATAATCCGCGCGGGAAGTAAAGATTTGGGGGCGGATCGAAACAGATTGTTCACAGGCTGCCCCGCACCGGCGGCTTTTTATTTCGCGCCGCTGACGGGGAGCGTCCCCACGTCCACGCTCGGGCAGCCGATGGCGCGGCCGCGGAACTCGAGATCCGCGCCCACGTCCCGGATGTCCTTGAGCAGCTGATAGAAATTGCCGGCGACGGTGATCTGCTCCACGGGCCGGTCCTGCCGGCCGTTGACGACCAGGAAGCCCTTGGCGATCAGGGAGAAATCCCCGCTGATCGGGTTCGCGCCCGCGTGGAGGCCGCTCAGTTCGGTGATCAGCAGCCCGTCGTCCAACTGCTCCAGCAGCTCCGGCAGGGACTTGACGCCCGGCTTGAGGAAGAGGTTGGTCGGGGAGACGTGCACGGGGCCGGTCGCGCCGCCGGAGGCATTGCCGGTGGTCTCGACGCCCTGCTTCCGGGCCGTCTTGCGGTTGTGCAGCAGGGTTCTGAGCGTCCCGTCCTCGATCACGGCCTTGGTGCGGGCGGCGGAGCCCTCCGCGTCGTAGGGCGTGCTGGCGACGCCGCCGGGGAGCAGGGGATCGTCGATCAGGGTCACGCAGGGGGCGGCGATGACCTCGCCCTCGCGCCCGGCGAGCAGGGAGAGCTTCTGCTGGGCGCTCTCCGCGGAGAAGATGCCCGCGAAGGTGGCCAGCAGGCTCCGCATGGCGTCCCAGCGCAGGACGGTGCGGTAGACGCCGGTGGAGACCGGGGAGGCGTTCAGCCGCGCCAGCGTGTTTTCGGCGGCGCTGCGCCCGATCTCCACGGGGTCGAAGGCGTGGAACTGACGGCCGGTCTTCATCTCGCCGTCGGTGGCGGTGGACTCGCCGTCCCTGCCCATCAGGTAGACGCCCGCCATGGCCATGCCGCCCGGGGGAACCTGCCGGGAGAGCCGCAGGCCGTAGCTGTTGGCCAGCCGGGAGGCGCCGACGGAGGTCGAGACATAGGCGCCCATGGATTTGGACACACGGGGATCGATGGCGGTGGCGGCCTTCTCCATCTCCAGGCAGAAGGCCAGCTTCTCCTCGGCGGAGACGGTATCCAGATCATTCTGCGGGATCTCCAGCGAGGGATACTCCTTTTCGCCGGGGAAGATCTCGTCCTGCTCCTTGCTCTCCACCAGGGACGCGCTCTCCTGCACGCCCCGCACCAGCATCGCGATGGCGTCCTCGTCGAAAACCTCGGTGGACGCACCGCCCATGCGGCCGTTGTACACGCCGCGCAGGCTCAGGGAGCGGGTGTTGGAGACCTCGTAGCTGTCGATGCTGCCCTCCATGGCCTCGGCGCTGAAATCGCTGGATTCGGAGCAGCGCACCTCAGCGGGGTCGATGCCGGCGGCCTTGGCGGCGGACAGAACCCGGTCGATAAAAAGGTCCAGCTGATTCATCTTGCACCCCTCACTTTCCGCCCACGGTCAGGCTTGAGACGCGGATCATGGGCTGGCCCACGGTCACGGGGATCGAGCCGGAGGAGGAGCCGCACATGCCCGCCGCCAGCACGACCTGCCTGCCGACCCGGTCGATCCGCTGCAGCACCTCGCCGCCCTTGCCGATCAGGGACGCGCCGCGGACCGGGCGGACGATCTTGCCGCCCTCCACCCAGTAGCCCTCGTTCACGGCGAAGTTGAACTCGCCGGTGGCGGGGTTGACCGAGCCGCCGCCCATAGATTTGGCGTAGAGGCCGGTGCCCATGGTGGCGATGATCTCCGCCTCGTCGTCCTCGCCGGCGCAGATGTAGGTGTTGCGCATGCGGGAGGTGGGGGCCCAGCGGTAGCTCTCCCGCCGGCCGGAGCCGGTGGGGGCCATGTTCATGCGGCGGCCGCCCAGCTTGTCGATCATATAGTTGACCAGCACCCCGTGGTCGATGAGGGTGAGGCGCGTGGTGGGCATGCCCTCGTCGTCGATGTGGACGGAGCCCCACTCGTTGCGGATCGTGCCGTCGTCCACCGCGCTGACGCAGGGGGACGCGATGGGCTGGCCGAGCTTGCCCGAGAACTCGCTCAGGCCGTAGGCGACGGAGGTCGCCTCCAGGGAGTGGCCGCAGGCCTCGTGGAAGATGACGCCGCCGAAGCCGGAATCGATGACCACCGGATAGATGCCGGCGGGGCAGCTGTCGGCGTGGAGCATGGTGTGCGCCATCTCGGCGGCGGTCCGTCCGCTCGCCTCGGGGTCCACGCGCTCGTCGAAGAGCTCGAAGCCCATGGAGGCGCCGGGGGAGGCGGAGCCGGTCTGGTTCTCGCGGCTGTCGGAGGCCACGGCGGAGACGCCGAGGCGGCTGCGCACGCGGGTGTCGGTGACGAAGACGCCCTCGGTGTTGGCGATGAGCACATCCTGGGCGGAGTCCACATAGTTGGCGACCACCTGTACGATCTCCGGGGAGACGGCACGAGCCGCTGCGTCAACCGCGCGGAGCTTCTCCGCCTTGGCGGCGGCCTTGACCTGCTCCGGGTGGAGCCGGATCTCGTCGGGTCTCGCGGCGCTCCAGTGGGAGAAGCCGATGGGCTTGCAGCCCGCGCCGGCGCGGATGGCCGCCGCGGCCTCGGCGGCGCAGCGCATCAGGCCCTCGCGGCTGGTGTCGTTGGTGTAGACGTAGATGGCCTTGGTGCCGTTCAGCACGCGGACGCCCGCGCCGTGAACGCGGTCGGAGGTGACGGTCTCGATCTCGCCGGAGCGCAGACGGAGGGCGTGGGAGCGCTTATCCTCCAGGAAGATCTCCGCGAAATCCCCGCCGGTGCGCGTCGCTTCGGCCAGAACCTCTGAGGCGATATTGCGGTTTAACATGCTTTGCTCCTGTTGTCTGTCGATGGAATGTGTTTTGTTGAGCTTCAGGCCATGGCGGCGACCACCGCGTCCAGCAGGGCGCGGAAGCGGGTCTGCGCCTTCCCGGCGACCTCCTCGACCTCCCGGTGGTTCAGCGGCTGATCGAGGATGCCCGCCGCCATGTTGGTCAGGCAGGAGATGCCGAGCACCTCGAGCCCGCAGTGCCGCGCCACGATGGTCTCCGGCACGGTGGACATGCCGACGGCGTCCGCGCCGAGGATCCGGGCCATGCGGATCTCAGCCGGCGTCTCATAGGTCGGGCCGGAGAACCACATGTACACGCCCTCCCGCAGGGTGATGCCGAGCTTGTCTGCCTCGGCGGCACACAGGGCGCGGAGGCGGCGGCTGTAGGCCTCGCTCATATCGGGGAAGCGGGGGCCGAAGGCGTCCAGATTCGGGCCGATGAGGGGGTTTTTCCCGGAGTAGTTGATGCAGTCCGTGACGACCATCAGGTCGCCGGGCGCCCAGGCGGTGTTGACGCAGCCGGCCGCGTTGGTGAGGATCAGGGTCTTGACGCCCAGAAGCTTCATCATGCGGACGTACATGGTGACCTCGTCCAGCCCGTACCCCTCGTAGTAGTGGAAGCGGCCCTGGAGCATGTAGACGCGCTTGCCGCGGAGCGTGCCAGCCCACCAGCGCCCGGCGTGCCCCGGCGCGGTGGAGACGGGGAAGCCGGGGATCTCGGCGTAGGGGAGGGAGCTGGCCTCCGCCAGGGTCTCCACGTGCGAGCCGAGCCCCGAGCCCAGGACGATGGCGAGTTCCGCCTCGCCGAGCGCGGCGCGGACCTTCTCCGCGGCGGTTTGAATGCGAGACAATTCCATAGCTTACGGTACCTGCCTTTTATGATGTGAGATCGGGGCGGCTCAGCCGAGCAGCGCCGGGGCGAAGGAGGTCGCGCCGAAGCGGTCCGGGAGCCCGAGCCACTCCGCGCAGGTGGCGGCGATATCGGCGTAGGTGGGCCGCGTGCCCAGCGGGACGAGGCGGGTCATCTTCTTGTGCCAGGCCAGGAGCGGGATGTGCTCCCGGGTGTGGTCGGTGCCGTGGAAGGTGGGATCGCAGCCGTGGTCGGCGGTCAGGATCAGAAGATCGTCCTCGCCCATCAGGGACTGAATCTCCGGCAGCTTCTGATCGATGTAGATCAGCGCGTCGGCGAAGCCCTTCGGGTCGCGGCGGTGGCCCCAGAGCATGTCCGTGTCCACGAGGTTCGTGAAGCACAGGCCGTCGAAGTCGCGGCGCATATAGTCCAGCCAGGCCTCGATGCAGGCCGGGTTGCCGGCGGCGTGGTTGGAGCCGGTGAGACCGACGTGGTCGAAGATATCCTCGATCTTGCCCACGCCGAGGCTCTCCATCCCGGCCTCCTTCACGGCGTCCAGGATCGTGCGTCCGATGGGCGGGAGGGAGAAATCGCGGCGGCCGGCGGTGCGGGTGAAGTGTCCGGCCTCGCCGAGATAGGGCCGGGCGATCACGCGGCCGACGCCGAGCACCGGGCCCTGCAGCATGCCGCGGGCGATCTCGCAGAAGCGGTAGAGCTCCTCCCGGGGGAAGACCTCCTCGTGGCAGGCGATCTGGAAAACGCTGTCCGCGGAGGTGTAGACGATGGGCTTGCGCTCCACCCGGCTCTGCTCGCCCAGCTCATCCAGGATCGCGGTGCCGGAGGCGGCGTAGTTGCCGATGATCTGGTGGCCGATGGCCGCCTCATAGGCGGCGATGAAGTCCGCGGGGAACCCGTCCGGGAAGGTGGGGAAGGGGTTGTCGAGCCGAAGCCCGGCGATCTCCCAGTGGCCGGTGGTGGTGTCCTTGCCGGCGCTGACCTCCATGCAGCGGCCCGCGCCGCCCACGGCCTGCGGATCCGGGGGATAGTGCGTGCCCTCCACCTGCCCCAGGCCGATCCGGGCCAGGTTCGGCAGGTCGGGGTGCATGGTATCTACCACATGGCCGAAGGTGTTCGCGCCCACATCGCCGTAGGCGGCGGCGTCCGGCAGCTCGCCGCAGCCGACCGCGTCCAGCACGGTGAGAAAGACTCGTCTCATGGTTCTGCTACCTCCTGATCGCGTATGCACGCTAAGGATTGTCAAGAAGAAATCCGTTTTGACTGCTTTCCTCTATTTTATCATAGGCGGGTCCAACTGTCAACGAAGCGCGGCGGCGAAACACGCCTCCGGGGCCTTCGCGGGACAGAAAAAGAGACAGCTCACTCCGCTGTCTCGTCTGTGCCGGGTTTCCCCAGATAGTCCAGCCACGGCGCCTCCGGCTCGTCGCGGCCGGTGAGGGCGCCCTCCCCGCTCAGGCCGGGGTAGTCCAGCTGCCGCAGCGCCTCGTAGAGGGTGACGGCCACCGCGTTGGAGAGGTTCAGGCTCCGCGCCTCTTCCCGCATGGGGATGCGGACGCAGCGGTCGTAGACCTTCTCCAGCAGGTTCTCCGGCAGGCCCCGGCTCTCCCGGCCGAAAAAGAGATAGTCCCCGTCGCGGTAGTCCGCCTCGCTGTGGCGGCGGGCGGCCTTGGTGGAGGCATACCAGCAGCGGGCGTCCGGGTGCTGCCGGAAGAAGTCCGCCAGGCTGTCGTAGACCTGATACTGCATCAGGAACCAGTAGTCCAGCCCGGCCCGGCGCATGTAGCGGTCGTCCAGCGAGAAGCCCAGGGGACGGATCAGGTGGAGCCTCGCGCCGACGGCGGCGCAGGTCCGGGCGATGTTCCCGGTGTTCTGCGGAATCTCCGGCTCCACCAGCACCACGTTCAGCGCCATCGGCCTATCCCTCCAATGCCTCCCACGCCTCGTAGAGGCGGGTGATCTCGTCCTTCTTGGCCTGATAGGCCCGGGTCAGCTCGGCGGCCTGATCGGTGTTCTCCCAGATGGCCGGGTCCGCCAGGCGCTGCTCCATGTCGGAGGCCTCCTGCTCGGCCCGCTGGATGGCGGCCTCCGCCTCCTTGAGGAGCCGGGCCTGCTCCTTGGCGCGGTTCTGCTCCTCCCGGGTCTTCCGCTTCTCCTTGTCCAGGGCGGTGCGGGTCATCTGCGGGAGAGACCCGTCCGGCGGCAGCTCCCGGTTGATCTTCTCGAAGTAATCGTCGTAGTTGCCCCAGTACTCGTCGATGCCCTCCGGCGTCAGCACCAGCACCTTCTCTGCGAAGCGGTTGATGAAATAGCGGTCGTGGCTGATGGCGAGGATCGTGCCGGGGAAGTCCTGCAGCGCGGCCTCCAGCACCTCGCGGCTGTCCATGTCCAGGTGGTTGGTGGGCTCGTCCAGGAGCAGCAGGTTGTCCTTGCGGAGCATGAGCTTGGTCAGCGCCACGCGCCCGCGCTCGCCGCCGGAGAGGGTGGAGACGGGCATGAGCACGTCGTCCCCCGTGAAGAGGAACATGCCGAGGGCGCCCCGGACCTCGGTCTGGTCCAGGCGGCGGAAATCGTCCCAGACCTCGTCCAGAACGGTCTTGCTCTCGTGCAGCCCCGCCTGGTGCTGGTCGTAGTAGCCTACGTCCACGCCGGCCCCGAAGCGCACCGTGCCGCCGTCCGGGCGGGTCTCGCCGACGATGCAGCGCAGCAGGGTGGTTTTACCCACGCCGTTGTCGCCGATGAGGGCGCAGCGGTCCCCGGCCCGCAGGTGGAGCTTCACATGGTCGAAGAGCGTCCGCTCGCCGAAGCTCTTTTTCAGCTCGTCGATCATTAGCACGTCGTCGCCGGTGCGCCGCCGGGTCTCAAAGCGGAAGTGGATGGCCTGCTCGTCGGTGGGCTTCTCCAGGCGCTCGATTTTATCCAGGCGCTTCTGCTTGCTCTCCGCCGCGCGGATGCTCTTCTCGCGGTTGAAGGCGCGGTACCGGGCGATGATGGCCTCCTGCCGCGCGATCTCCTTCTGCTGCAGCTGGTAGGCCTTGATCCGCTGCTCGAAGCGCTCCGCGCGCTGGGCGCTGTAGGCGGTGTAGTTGCCCTGGTAGCACTCGACGCGGCCGAAGAGCATCTCGCCGATCTGGCCGCAGACGTGGTCCATGAAATAGCGGTCGTGGCTGACGAGCAGCACGGCCCCGCGGTAGGCCTGGAGATAGTCCTCCAGCCAGGCGATGGATTTCAGATCCAGGTGGTTGGTCGGCTCGTCCAGCAGCAGGATGTCCGGCTCGGAGAGCAGGAGCTTGCCCAGACAGAGGCGGGTGCGCTCGCCGCCGGAGAGCTGGGCGACCTGCTGGCCCTGCTGCTCCCGGGTGAAGCCGAGGCCGGCCAGCACGCCCTGCACGGCGCTGCGCCAGCCGTAGCCGTTGGCCCGCTCAAAGGCGCGGGTCAGGCTGTCGTACTGGCTGCCGAGACGCCTCAGGAGGGCCTCGTCGGAGGCGGCGTCGGCCATGGCCTGCTCCAGACCGCGCAGTTCCTGCTCCATGGCAACCACGGGGTCAAAGACGGACGCCATCTCCGCCAAAACGGTTTTCTCCGGATCCGCGTCGCCCTGCTGGGCGAGGTAGCCGAAGCGCAGCCCCTTTTGGACGGTCATGGTGCCGCCGTCGGGCTGCTCCAGGCCGGCGATGATCTTCATCAGCGTGGATTTGCCGCTGCCGTTGACGCCGACGAGCCCCATCCGCTCCCCGTCCTGGAGGGTAAACGAAACATCCCGCAGCACCTCGTTGGTACCGAAGGCCTTGCGGATGTTCTGCAGGGCGAGAAGGATCATGGGCGTACAAATCTCCTTTTGGCGAATTTGATCAGTTTTCGACGATATAGTTCCACTGCTCGGCGCGCTGCAGGAGGCCAGAGTCCTCGCTGAGCGTGTAGAGCTTTCCGATGCGGTCGCGGTAGGCCAGGTCGATGCAGATGTCCTCCCCGAGAGTCATGCCCTCCAGCTCGCACCGGGTCTCGGTGGTCTCCAGGGCCAGCTTGGGCGTGTTGTTCTCGCCGGAGAGGTGGCCGAGGATCAGGTTCCGGACGCCGCTCTCCCGCAGGAGGACCGCCGCCTCGGCGCAGGTCTCGTTGGCGAGGTGGCCCCGCCGCCCCAGGATGCGGGTCTTGAGCGCCTGGGTGTAGTGCGGATTGGCGCGGAGCATGTCCGGGTCGTGGTTGGATTCCAGCAGCACCAGATCGCTGCCGCCGATGGCGTCCAGCACTCGCTGCGGGAAATAGCCCAGGTCGGTGGCTGTGGAGATGGAGAAGGGCCCGCCCCAGAGGCGGAAACCGACCGGCTCCGCCGCGTCGTGGGGGATGGGGAAGGGCGCGATGCCAAGCTTGCCGATGTAGAAGTCCTGGTCCTGCTCGATGAAGCGCTTGCAGGCGGCCGGAATCGTGCCGAGCTTGCGCTCCATGGCGAGCCAGGTGCCCGTGGTGGCGTAGACGGGGATCTGCAGCTTGCGGGCCAGGACGCCGGCCCCGGCGATGTGGTCCGAGTGCTCGTGGGTGATGAGGATCGCGCTCAGCGTGCCGGGATCCACCCCGATATAGCGCAGGGCGTCGAGGATCATCTTGCCGGATTTGCCGCAGTCGATCAGCAGGCGCGTATCCCCGTACTCGGCGTAGAGCGCGTTGCCGCTGGAGCCGGAGTAGAGGGGGCAGAATTTCATGTCCATGTTGGCGCTGTGTCCTTCTCCTTAAACATCCAAATGCTTGGCAACCCGCTCGCTCTCCGGCGGGGGCGTCATGTAGTCCGGGCCGAAGAGGATGGTCAGCACCTCGTCGTATTTCTTCGGGATCAGCACCCGGATGCCCTCAAAGGAGGCCGGAATCAGCTCCGCGAACTGCTCGGGATGCCAGATGTGCATCATCAGCTCGAAGGCGCCGTTGGACATGCACAGATCGTCCCCGGTTTTATACCTGGTGGAGATGGCCTCGTAGCGCTTCGTCTTCCACTCGGTGGAGAAGGGCAGGCCCATCAGATGGGTGGCGCGCAGGAGGATGCGGTTCTTCAGGCCGAAACGGCTGTAGTCCACGTCGTGCTTGAGCATCCCCTGCAGGAGATGGAGCCGCAGGAACCACCACTTGCGGCGGAGCCCCTCCGGCGGCACGTGGTCGAGGATGAAGAGATCCGTGAACGCGGCGGCCTTCTCCGGGTCGTGGTTCATGACGCGGGGCGTCCAGGTGTTCAGGTAGGTCAGCTCAAAGCGCGGATCGCACTCTTTGGGGTAGACCTCGCGGAAACGGGTGAACTCCTCCCGGGTGATCAGGATGTCCACATCGTCGTCCCAGGGGATGAAGCCCTGGTGGCGCACGGCGCCCAGAAGGGAGCCGCACATCATGTTATAGCGGATGCCGTGGCGGTCGCAGACGGAGACAATATCGCGCAGCTGCTCGAGCAGCTCGGCGTGGATCGCGTCCAGGGAGAGCTTCTTGCCCTCGGATTTCTGAGAAGTCATGTTTACGCTCCTTGATTCAGAATCTCGGCGGCCTTTTGAGCGATGTGCTCCGCGTCCAGGCCGTAGACCTGCCGCAGGTACTGCTGGGTGCCGACGGCGGTGGCGTACATATCCTCCATGCCGATCCGGTGCAGGCGGCACGGAGCGCCCTCCTCGGCCAGGACCTCCGCGACCGCCGAGCCGAGGCCGCCGATGACGGTGTGCTCCTCCACGGTGATCAGATTATGGAAGCGATGGCTGAGGGCGCGCACGCGCTCCCGGTCGAAGGGTTTGAGGCAGGGGAAGGAGACGACCTCCGCCGAGACGCCCCGCGCCTGCAGGAGCGCCGCCGCCTCGACGGTCTGGGTGAGAATGCCGCCGGTGGAGAGCAGGGCGATATCGCGGCCCTCGCGGAGTGTCAGGGCGTCCGGCATGTGCCAGTCAAGAATGGGGGCGGTGTGCAGGGTCGGCTCCCCGCCGCGCCCCAGCCGGAGATAGCAGGTGCCGGGGGTGCGCAGCAGCGCCGGGAGCACGGCCTCCACCTCCGCCGGGTCTCCGGGCGCGAAGACCGTCACGCCCGGCAGGGCGCGCAGCGCCGCCAAATCCTCTGTCGCGTGATGGCTGACGCCCAGGCTCCCGTAGACAAACCCGCCGCCCACGCAGACGATTTTCACGTTCAGGTTGTGATAGGCGCAGTCGTTGCGGATCTGCTCCAGGCAGCGCAGGGTGGGGAAATTGCCGATGGAGTAGGTGAGCACGGTCCGCCCCGTGGCGGCGAGACCCGCCGCCAGCGAGGTCATGCTCTGCTCCGCGATCCCGGCGTTGAGAAACTGGGCCGGATAGGTCTCCCAAAAAGGCTTGAGCACACCGAAGCCCAAATCGCCCGTGATGAGCGTCAGCCGCGGATCCTCGGCGGCCTCCCGCATCAGGGCGCGCGTGAATGCGTCTCTCATAAGCAGTCCCCTCTGAGCGTTGTCTGGTATCCATAAAGGAAGCGCTCCCGGCGCGCAGGCGGGGGCCGGCCCGACGCGGCTGCGCCGGATGGGAGACCCAACGCCGTGAGCGCGGGAAGCGCTTGACTTTAAGGAAAGTATAAACCATCCCCGCTGAATTGTCAAATATGTAAACAGCCCACCGTGAGGGGGAGCCCTGGCCGCAGCGCGTCCCGCCCGCTCCGCCGGCCGCGGGGATGAAAAACCCCTGAAATAAACATGAATAATACGAAGTACTATTTATCACGATAAATCGAGAATACTTGCTATTTTCAAAGTAAAGGATTGCGCCGGATGCGGTTTTGAGCTATAATTCATTCTGTTAAGGAATGGCTATCAAGCCGGATGGAGGCATATGGATGGCAATCATGCCGATTTGGGAGCGTGCGCCGCTGATGACCAAGGAGCGGGTTCCGCTGAGCCCGGGCGCGGTTCGGGCCCGGCGCCCGGAGCCGGCCGCGCTGCTTATGCGCCTGCCCTCGCCGATCCCCGCCCCGTGCCTGGAGGGCGCGGTGCGGCTCGCGGCCTGCGGCTATGAGAACAGGGCGGAGGACACGGTCCGGGGACTGATGGCTGTCCAGGACAGCGAGGGCGCTTTCCCGGGGGAAATCGGGGACGCGCTCGGCACGGCGCGCGCGGTCTGGGCGCTGTACCTGTGGCGGCGGGAGCGGGATACGATGGCCTCCGTCGCGGCGTGGCTGCAGTGGGTCGCCGACCACTATGACGCGGTGATCACCCGCCCCGGGATGCGGGAGCAGCCCGCCGATCTGATGGAGCTGGCGCTCTCCTTCTACTGGGTGACGGGCAAGCGGGGCTCCCTGCTGCTGGCGGCAAGGCTGCGGCGGGACGGCTTCGACTGGTCCACGGCGCTGCGCACCTTTGACCTCCAGCGCCCGATAAAACTGGAAGAAAAAAACAGCCTTCCGCAGGGGACGGAGGAGGAGCAGGCGGCGTATCTCCACCGCGTGCAGACCCTCGGCCACGCGGTCCGGCTGGCGGACGGCCTGCGCTTTGCGGGCCTGTGCGCGGCCTACTCGGGCAGCGGCACCTCCCTGGACGCGCCCCGGAAGGGCTGGGAGCGGATCAGCCGCTGGCACGGCCTGCCCTGCGGCGGTATCGGCGCGGATCCGATGCTGCAGGGGCGCGGCGCGGACGCCGTCCTCGACCCGGAGGCGGTCGGAGCCTGGGCGGAGGCGCTGGCGGACTCGGACGCCAACGGGGACTGGCCCCTGGACGTGCTGGAGCGGCTGACCGTCAACGCCCTCGCCGCGGTCTCACGGCAGCCGGAGACGGAGCTGACGCTGAACAGGCGGAGCGCGAAGACGCGCCAGACCGGCGCGGCGGCCCTGGGCCGCCTCCTGCGCGGTTGGGCGGCGGCGCTCTCCCACGCGGTGTGTCTCCGCCGGGAGGGCGTGGAGCTGAACCGCTTTGAGGAGGGTATCTACGCCTGCGCGGCGGACGGAAAGCCGATGCTGCTCCAGCTGGAGCGCGGCGCGGAGCCGGACGTCTGGCGTCTGACCGTCCAGGGCGGGGAGACGGCGGAGCGTGAGCTCCGCGTCCGCGTCCCCTTCGGCGTCGCCATGACGGCGGAGCTGGACGGCAAGGTCTGGACGCCCGACGGCAAGAACCTGACGATCCGGCGGAGCTGGCGCCAGGGCGACGCGGTGACCTTCCGACTGACGCCTTGCATCACGATCGAGACGGGCTACCACCAGTCGCGGGCGGTCTTCGACGGCCCGGTGCTGATGGCGGCGGAGGCGCCGGCCAAGGGCGGCTACGCGCTGGAGAGCGCGGCCCGCGCCGCGGACGGCGGCGTCTGCGCGGCGGCGCGCGCGGTGGAGAAGCAGAAGGGCGAGGACGTGCCCGTGCTGCCCGAGACCTCGGCGGAGCGTCTGGAACTGCCGATGCGGCCCTTCGCGGAGAAGCCCACGGGCTGGGCCATGTTCGCGGCGGTGAAAGCGTGATGGAGATCCGTCTCGCGCCGCTGGCGGGGATCACGGACTGGCCCTTCCGGGTGCTCTGCTTCGAGCAGGGCTGCGACTGCGCCACCACGGAGATGGTCAGCGCCCTGGGCTATGTCTACGCGCCAAAGAATCACCCCGCCACCCAGTCGCTGCTGCGGCGGGATCCGCGGGAGCCGAGGCTGATCCTGCAGCTCTTCGGCAAGGAGCCGGACTATATGGCCCGCGCGGCGGAGGAGCTCAGCCGGTGCGGCGACTACGACGGGATTGATATCAACATGGGCTGCCCGGCCCACAAGGTCGCCTCCAGCGGCGAGGGCAGCGGCCTGATGCGGGATCCCGCGCTGGCGGAGCGGATCATCCGGGCCGTCGTGAAGGCCTCCGCGCTGCCTGTGTCGGTCAAGATGCGTTTGGGCTGGGACGCGGCGCACATCAACGCGGTCGAGATGGCCAGGCTGGCGGAGGACTGCGGCGTGCGGGAGATCGCGGTGCACGGCCGGACGCGGATGCAGATGTACGCCGGAGAGGCGGACTGGGACATGATCGCGAAGGTCAAGCAGGCGGTCCGGGTGCCGGTGTACGGCAACGGCGATATTTTTACCGCGCAGGACGCCCTGGAGCGGATCAAAAACAGCGGTGTGGACGGCGTGCTGATCGGCCGGGGCGCGCAGGGCAACCCGTGGCTCTTCCGGCAGATCAAGGACGCCCTGGCCGGGCGGGAGATCACCCAGCCCACCCTGCGGGAGAAGATGGAGACCGCCCTGCGGCACTATGACATGCTCTTGAACTGGAAGCCGGCCCACGTGGCGGTTTCCGAGATGCGCAAGCATATCGGCTGGTATCTGCGGGGGGAGCGGGGCGCGACCCAGCTGCGGGACCGGATCAACCGCATGGAGCGGGCGGAGGAGGTGCAGGATCTCCTGCGCCGCCTGATGGAGGAGAACGAGGCATGAGGCGCATGGCGGCCTGGCTGCTGGCGGCGGCATTGGCAATCTCTCTGGCGGGCGTCCGGGCCGAGGGCCTTCCGCTCCGGGAGCTGATAGAACGGCCCTGGTCTGCGGAGCTGTGCCTGACGGCGCAGACCGTGATGCCGCTGGACGAGGAGCGAACCGAAGACCTGAACCGCCTGCTGAGTCATCTCTCCCTGGGGGTGGACTGGGCCCCGGACACGGACCCGAATGGGACGTGGGCAAGCCTGACGCTCCGGGTGGACGGCGCGCCCGTCCTCGAGCTGACCCAGCGCAGCGAGGCCCGGCAAACGTCGGTCTGCCTGGGCGGCGCGGAGCGGACGCTCACCTTCGCGGGGGACCCCTGGGGCGCGCTGCTCGGCGAGCAGACCTCCATGGATTACGCCCTGTGGGCGGAGCGGGCGCTGGCCCTGCTGCCGGAGGCGGACGCATGGGTGCAGGCGCTGGCCGGGGACGAGATTTGGTTCCAGGTCAAGAAGATTCAAACCACCATCGCGGGATACGGCAAAGCCACCCGGAGCCTGCAATGGACGCAGCCCAAGGCGGAGGTCGAGGCCTTTGACCGCGCCGTGCGCGCCTGCTGCCCGGAGGGCTTCCTGCGCGCCGTGCTGGCGCGGGGCGTCTTCGCCGGGAAGCAGAGCCTGACCCTGCTGACGGACAGCGAGGGCGCCGTCCTCCGCGTGACCTACAGCGGCGGCTTCCAGCTGGAGGACGAGGACAAGCCTCGGCAGGTGACGCTCCGCTGGCGGCGGAAGCGCCAGGAGGGCGACGTCGCTGACAGCCTGACTTTCAAATCGCCGAACGCGTCCGGCTCCAGCCGGGACAACCTGACCCTCACCCGCACGGAGAAGGAGCGCAAGGGCACGACCACCCTCCGGGCGGAATTCAACTATGACCATAAGGATGGAAAGGATCGGATCCGGACCTACGGCACAGGCAAGCTGAGCTGGGATGAGGGGCTGACCGGGAGCCTGCAGATCAAGCAGGACCGCAGCGGGGAGGCCGACGGGCGGAGCGCCTGGACGCTGACGCCCGAGCTGCGGCTCCGGACGGAGACCGGGCTGCCCTCCGGGACCCTCAAGTGGGTGTGGACGGAGGACGGGCACCGGCAGAGCGCCTGGACGGCGCAGCTCGCGCTGACCCCGGCAGGGGAGGGCGCGCGGCGGTGGACGCTGCCGGCGCAGACAGTCCCGCTGGACGGCATGCCGGAGGCGGAGCGCCGGGAGATCTGGCGGGAGCTGGTCTCGGCGGTCGCGCCGGGGCTGGTCCGCGCGCTGGTCCGCCTCCCGGAGGAGGACACGCTTTTCATCAGCAGAGATTTGCCCGACTGGGCCGGAATCGTCGCCGGCGCACGGACGGAGACCATTGAACAGGAGGCTGACGAGAGATGAGGAGAGCTTTGGCGCTGCTGTTGACCCTTGCGCTGCTGGTGGGAGCCGCCGGCGCGGAGAGCCTGAAGAATTACGACGGGCTGCGGGACAAGATGTTCCGGCAGATCAAGGACAGTGGCCTGCGCGGCATCGTGCAGCTGACCCTCGAGGGGGACGCCGAGTGGGCGAAGCCCCTCAAACCCTTCTCGGGCGCGGTGCTGGAGTTCCGCTCGCTGAAAACCGCGGAGAACGCGGAGCTTCGGGCGTACTTCAACAAGGACGGCCGGGACGGCATCGCCTCCACCCACCTGTGGGCGGATCAGGAGAATCTCTACATGGTCAGCGAGGTGCTGCTGGACACAGTGCTCCGCTTCCCGTGGAAGGGGGATTTCATCGCCAGCCTGACCGGGGCGGAGGATCGGAACCCCAGCCTGCTCAGCGCGGTGGCGAACGCGTTGCTCCACGGCTACCAGTGGGACGGGATCACCGAGCCGCTGCGCACGGAGATCGAGAACTTCCTGATGGCGCAGGCCAAGACGCCGGAGCAGATCACCGAGAACGGCGAGACCCTGCTGAGAATCACCTACGCGATCCCCGGCGAGGCGGTGCGGGAGGAGCTGAAGGCCCTCGTGCGCATCGCGATCGCGGACGACAATCTCTATAAGCAGCTCCACGATTTCTATCTGACCCGGGCGCAGCGCGAGGTGGCGCTGAGCGAGAACCAGCTGGATTACATCGACCGCGTGCTGGACACGCTGGAGCTGGGCGGGGAGATCGCGGTGGAGCGCGTGGCGACCACCATGGGCGAGCTCCGCTCCGTGGCGATTTCGCTGCCCCTGCCCGAGAATCCCTGGGGCTATACGAGCCTGCTCTCCCGCCAGGAGGGCGAACAGCAGACCTACACCCTGGAGGGGAAGGAGCCGGTCTCCGTCAGCTACCGCCGGGACGGCGACGCGGTGACCGGAAAGCTGGAATGGGACGAGCGGGGCGAGGGCAGCGCGAAGATGCGCGCGGATTTCTCCCTGGTCAACACCCGCTCGGAGATCACGGACAGCGACCAGGTCACCCATGAGATCAACACCTGGACGCTGGAGGCGGTCCCGGCGGAGGACACGGAGAAGCCCTTCGAGGACGTCAATCTCTCCGGCTATTTCCACTTCTACTCCAGGCCCGGCCAGACCTCCCGCACCACGCTGGAGCTGGACGCCAGCGGACGCGCCTTCGGCGAGCAGATCGCGCTGACGGGCAAATTCGTCGGGGTGAGCCTGTGGGAGATTCTCCCGATCGAGGATGTCTCCGAGGCCCAGGACGTGACCCGGATGACAGAGGCGAAGCGGGCGGAGCTGCTGTCGGATTTCGCGGCGAACCTGATGCTGATCCTCTCCCCGGCGGAGCCGGTCGTAACGCCCGCCCCCGAGGCGGAGCCCGCTGAGGAGCCCGCTGAGCCGGAGGCCGAAGAAGCCGCAGAAACGGAGGAGACCGCGCCGGAGACCATGCCGTCTGCGGAGGCGGAAGCGGCTGAGACGCCCGCGCAGACCGAGGTGCCCACGGCGGAGCCGCAGGTCACGCCGGCGACGGAGACCGCGGCGCCGGCGGCGGAGCAGCCGGAGGTCGTTGAGGAGGATATCGACCTGGACGAGGAGGCCGCGAACTGATGAGCAGGCTGTGCCGAACAATCCTTGCGCTGGCGCTTTGCGCCGCGCTCCTGCTGCCGGCGGCGGCCGGGGCCTCCGGCGCCACCCTTCGCTTCGAGGCGGATCAGGCCGCCTGGAAGGGCTATCTGGAGACCATGGGTCTGCCGGAGAAGGACGCCCAGAAGATCGGCCAGGGCCTGCAGGAGCTGGGCGAGCGCTTTCAGCTGGTCTTCGCGGGCGGGCAGACGGACGCGGGCTATGAGGGCGAACTGACGCTGATGGCCCAGGAGCAGGCCCTTTTCACACTGAAGGGCGCCTTTTCCCAGGAGGGAAAGCTGTCGGTCTGGAACTCCCTGATGCCGGGCTACCTGCTGGTCACCGACGAGATCAAACAGATGGCCGAGCAGTTCTCCCAGAGCGGGCAGCGCGCCGCGGCGGTGGATTTTGAACTCGACGAGGAGACCGAGGCGCGGCTGCAGAAGTGGACCGATGGGATCCCGCAGCAGACCGAGAAGGGCTATTTCCTCGGCGACGCCTACGATGGCGCGACCGAGCGCACGGTGATGGACCTGACAGACCGGGATCTCTATCTGCTCTGGACGCTCCTGCACGAGCCGCTCCGGCAGGCGGCGGCCGGGGACCGGACGGAGGAACTCGAGACGGAGGAGCTGCTGAGTCAGCTCGACCGGGAGATCCTCGACGCGGCGCTGGCGAACCGCTGCCGCTATCGCCTGGTCTACGCGAGCAAGGGCGGCGAGTTCACGGGCCTGTCCCTGACCGCCTCGGAGGGCGAACGCCAGCTGGCCACGGTTTCCGTGGGCCAGGATACCGGAACCGGCGAGATGAGCGCGGTGATCGGCGCGGGCGTGAACGGCAGGGTCTACTACGGGGCCCTCTCCCTGCGGGATATGCTCCGGGAGCCGGCCTTCACGCTGATGCTGTGCGAGGACCGGGAGCGCGCCGGCTACCGGAGCGCCGCCGCGGAGGTGGAGAACCAGCTTTTCCGCCTGACGGGCCGCTTCGGCGAGATCTTCTTCTCCGAAGATGAGGAGGGTGAGACCTACACCTTCGAGTTCAGCGCGCCCGGCGTCGAGCCCCTTCGGGAGTCGGGGCGGATCGTCTCCATGGCGGAGCGCTTCCGCTGGACGGACAGCCTGTACCGCTTAAACGGCGGGGAAAAGCTGCTGACGGTCAGCCTGACGACCGAGGAGAACGGGGAGGCCGTCGAGTGGCCGGAGGGCTTGCAGGAGCTCGATATGGCGGAGCTGGCCAATCAGATGGAGAACCAGGAATTCCTGACCATGCTGCAGCAGAACGCCACCCAGCTGGGCGTCAAGCTGTTCCGAACGCTCCCGGCGAGCCTGATGGTGTATCTGATGCAGTGAGAATAAACGCGGCGTGAACCAAACGGAGGAAATAAATGGACGAGTTTCAAAACAGGGTCGTATTTGCCTATCTGGAGGAGGACAACACCCAGCGGGCCTTCTTCCGGGCCTTCCCTCTGCTGTCGGAGGACGGGGAGATGCAGACAGATGCGGCCAGCAAGTGGGCAGACGACGGGGCGCTCCGGATCATCCCGGACAGCAACGAGCACCGCTCCTTCCGGGATCGGATGCTGAACATGGGATTATGGTGCTGCATCGATTTGACGACGTTCGGCGAGGAGGCCAAGAAAGTGCGCCCGAATAAGCGCTATCAGCCTGGCGGACAGGAGCATAATCAGTATATTGTCTATTCCGACGCGATCCGCGCGACGGGGGACGGCCCCTACTTCGAGGTGCTTGGCGGCAAGCCGGAGCAGGCGGAGACGCTGGCGGCCAGCGCGATCACGGATCAGTTCTTCATCCGGGAGGGCGACATCTTCTATGGGCCGGTGAGCAAGGCCAAGCCGGAGACCCCGCAGCCCGCGGAGCCGATGAACCTGGCGCTCTACACGGCCTTCTTCCCGGACCAGAAGGAGCACCAGGTCGCCTGCAAGCTGACGGAGCCTGCGGCGGAGACCGAGATGGAGACCACGCCCGCGGAGGCGCCTGCGCAGGAGGAGAGCGAGATGCCCGTCCAGGAGATCACGGAACAGACCGCCGCGGAAGCGGCGGAGGCCGTGCCGGAGGTGCCGGCGGCCGAAGCGACGCCGGAGGAGCCCCCCAAAAAGCCCCAGGAGAAGCCCGTCAAGCGCGAGAAGGAAAAGGCCCGCCGGGAGCGGGAGAAGGACAAGGACAAAGACAATAAGGATAAGGAGAGGGAGCCGGAGAAGGCCAAGGGCGAGGCGCTGCCGATCGGCGAGGCGCTGAATATCCTCGACCAGACCAAGAGCTATGAGCAGACGATCCGGGAGCTGGATCAGCCCCTCTCCGCGGGGGCGAACCTGCTGACGACCTCCCAGGAGGACGAGGCGACGGAGACGGTCCGTCAGCCCAGCACGGTCAAGCTGAACGGCACGCCGCTGACCAAGGTCAGCCAGTCCGGCGCGGTGGTCAGCCCGAAGAACCACGCGCAGGCAGCGGTGGCGGCCCAGCGCAGACAGAACCGCAACGACGGGTCGGAACCCTCGATCCGCTACCGGAGCGATCTGCCGCTGGCCGAGAACCCGGTGCGCGAGGTGGCGTCCGCGCTGCGCGAGGTCTGGGCCAACGGGGCCTGCCGCCAGCAGCTGCTGGACGAGATCCTCTCGCTGGACGATATCCAGAACGCGCTGCGGAGCCGCGGCGTGAAGCTCAACCAGGCGGACGACCAGCTCGCGGAGATGGAGAGCGAGCGGATCGAGCTGCTCGTGCAGCTGGACCTGGCGAAGAAGAACCTCAGCGCGGCCCTCTCCAAAGCCAACAGCAAGGCGCGCCGGGAGCTGACTGAGCTGGAGGAGGCCTGCGCGAAGGCGCGGGAGGAGCTGGCCTCGGTGCGTCAGGAGATCCTGGCGGCCTCAGCCGAGGCGAAGGCGGGGGGCTGAGCCCTCATTCAACCCAAAGCAAAAGGATTTCACGGAGCGAACCCGTGGAATCCTTTTTCAATATTCGTTTCGCGGCTGATCCAGCCTGCCCGCGAGGAAGCCCACCAGGGGGAGCGCGACGCGGAAGCCCTGCCACGCGCCGAGCATCAGCCGGACCCGTTGCCAGAGGCAGGCGATCAGTCCGCACAGGTAGACGATCCAGCAGAGGGCGGCGACCGCCGTGCCCAGATAGGGGAGCCCGCCCAGCGAGGTGCCGAGGATGGCCATCAGCAGGCCCAGCGCCAGATGCAGGCCCGCGAGGATCACGCTCTGCAGCGAGAAGAGGCGCACCGCGTGGCTCTCCTTCTCCGCGAAGAGCAGGAACAGCGCGAAGGGGGAGCACATGGCGGCGAGCGTGCAGGTCAGCCGGATCAGACGGTTGGAGGCAATCTGCTCCGGCGCATCCGGTATGGCCGGGTCCGGCTCAAAGGGCGCTTCGGCCTCGTCCGGAGACGCGAAGGGCGGCTCCTCCGGGGACGGTTCCTCCCATGGGCCGTCCTCCGCCATCACAGCCTCCGGCTCGTCGAGGAGGGACGGAGCCCAGACCGGGTCCATGTCCGATTCCGCCGGGCGCGAGGGATCGGGCCGGCGAAAACGCGCGTCGTCCGCCGTCTGCCGGCGGCGGCGCGGCGCGTCATATCGGGGGCCGGCCATCAGAGGGTTCCTTTCGCGCCCTTGGCGCCCTTGGCTCCCTTGCTGCCCAGCTGCACGCCGGACAGGATATCCGAGGTGTAGACGTAGGTGCGCTCATTCTTCTCGGCGTGGGCCTTGAGGGCGCAGTCCAACATCCGGTCGATCAGCGCGCTGTACTTGACGCCCTTCGCCTGCCAGAGGTAGAAGGCGAGGGAGCCGGGGATGGTGTTGATCTCGGTGATATAGAGCTGATCGGTGGCGCGATCCCACATATAGTCGATGCGCACGACGCCTTTGCAGTCCAGCTCGTCGAAGATGCGCATGGACAGGGCCTGGATCTCGTCGCGCAGCGCGTCCGGGATCGGGGCGGGCAGCACGCGGCTGAGGCTCGCCATGCCGCTCTGCTTGGTGCCGCCGCCGTGGAGATACTTGTCGCCGAAGGTGAGCACCTCGTCGTGGGTGACCGGCATCTCGATGGGGGAGGCCTCCATCTCGCCGTCGAAGCCCAGCACGGAGCAGTTGAGCTCGATGGGCTTGTCCAGCCCCTTCTCGATCAGCACCCGGCGGTCGTACTCGAAGGCCAGCTCCAGCGCGTCGGCGAGGGCGGCCTCATCGTCCGCCCGGGAGACGCCGATGGAGGAGCCCAGATTGGCGGGCTTGACGAAAACGGGGTAGCCCAGCTCGCGCTCGACTTGGGCGTGAACCGCCGCGGGGTCGGCTGCGTAGGCCGAGGCCTTCACCGCCAGGCCCGGCAGCACCGGGAAGCCGCAGCCCTGGAAGAAGCGCTTCATCATGATCTTGTCCATGCCGATGGCGCTCCCCGCGACGCCGGTGGAGGTGTAGGGGAGGTTCGCCAGCTCCAGCAGGCCCTGCAGCGTACCGTCCTCGCCGTTGAGGCCGTGCATGACGACCAGGCAGACCTTCAGCCGCGCGACGATCGCCTGCTCCGGCTTGCCGAAAAGGCCCTTGCCGGGGCGCATCGTGAGCAGCGCGCCGCTGCCCGCCGAGAGGTCGAGGGTGACCTCCTCCAGCTGGGCCTTGCGGGGGTCGAAAGCGGTGTAGGTCCGGATGTCGCGCAGAGCCTTGCCGGTGTACCAGCGCCCGTCCGGCGCGATGTAGACCGGGACAAGGTCGTATTTCTCGGGGTCGACATGGTTCATCAGCTGGACAGCTGAGATGATGGCGACCTCGCGCTCACAGCTGCGGGAGCCGAAGATGACGCCAAGGGTCAGTTTTTCCATTCTCCGTCATTCCTTGTCATGTCTCAGAGTAATTGTCCGGCAGATCGTTCTCGAAGAGCACGGTGTCGCCGGGGTGCGTGAGCGAGGCGAGCAGCGCCGGAACCTCGCCGAGGGAGGCGACTGTGTGGATCGCGCGCTCCGGGAAGCCACGGGACACAAGCCCCTCCCGGATGGGTGCGGTATGCTTCGGGCCCACCAGGATGGCGAGATCGACGCAGGAGGCCATGGCCTCGCCGAACTCGCGGTTGAAGCGCGCTTCCTCCTCGCCCAGCTCCACCATGCCCGGGGTGACGATGACCCGCGAAGCGTCGAAAGCCTTCAGCACCTCCAGGGCCTTCCGGGCGGAGACCGGGTTGCTGTTGAAAGCGTCGTCGATCACGGTCAGGCCGCCCTGCTGCTTCAGCTCCAGCCGGTGCTCCACGGGCTGGAGCTGCGCGATGCCGCGCTGCAGCTGCTTGAGCGAGACGCCCAGCTCGAGGGCTACGGCGCTGGCTAAGAGGATATTCTGGATGTTGTGCTCGCCCAGGAGCTTTGTCTTGCAGGTGACGCTGTCCCTGCCGTCGCACAGGTCAAAGATGGAGCCCATGGAGCTGACCCACAGGTTCTCCGCCCAGAGGGTCGCGCCCTCGCGGCGGCCGATGCTGACCAGCCGCTTGTTCCCGGCGGTGCGGTCGTACAGTTCCCGGCAGATGCCCCCGTCGTCCGGGAAGAAGGCGCAGCCCTCGGGGGGCAGGGCGCGGATCAGGTCGTATTTCGTCTCCCGGATGTTCTCGATCGAGTGGAAGGTCTCCAGGTGCTGGGGACCGACGCTGGTCAGCACGCCGTACTGGGGGTGAACCAGATTGCACAGCTCGCGGATGTCCTTGCGGTGGCGCGCTCCCATCTCGGCCAGGAAAACCTGATGGCCCGGCTGGAGCCGCTCGCGGATGACCCGTGTCAGCCCCATCGGGGTGTTGAAGCTCGCCGGGGTGGGGAGCACCTGATACTTCGCGGACAGAAGCGTATCCAGGATGAACTTGACGCTGGTCTTGCCGTAGGAGCCTGTGATGCCGATCTTGATCAGATCGGGCCGGCGCTTCAGCTTGCGCTTCGCGTCCTGAAGGTAGAGCTGCTGGATGCCCCATTCCACGGGCCAGACGATCAGCGCGGCCAGGACGAAGCTCAGCGGCAGAAAGAGCGGGAAGACCCAGCGCGCGGCGCCCCAGAAGGGCAGGAGCAGCACGAGAAAGCAGGAGAGCCCCAGCGTGATCCAGAGACGGCGCACGCGCGCCGTCGGGACAAACTTCTTTTTCTCCTTGGTCCGGCGGCTCATCCAGAGGATGCCCGCGCCGGCGGCGGCGGTCAGCACCCCGGTCGCGATCCGGGCGGCGGGGCGATCCTGAAAGAGCAGATAGATGACCATGCCGACGACGGACAGGATGTATCCGGGGACAAGCGCCTTCAGCGCGTTCCGGCGCAGTGAGCGGAAAAAACCGGCAAACTGGTAGCTCTCCAGCTGAAAGAGATGCAGGAGCGTCCGGGCCGACAGGGCGCAGCCGACAGCCAGGCCGAGACAGAGGATCAGGGTGGAAGCGTCCATGCGTCAGGCCTCCAGCAAGAATTGTTTGACGATGGCGTTGAAGCGCGCGCTCTGCTCCAGATAGGCGAAATGGCTCCCGCCCTCCAGCACGATCAGCGCCGCGTCCGGGATCTCGCGCTCCATCTTCTGCCCCATCCAGAGCGGGGTCTCGGTGTCCCGGTCTCCCCAGATCAGCAGCGTGGGCTGCTTCTGGCGGGGGAGCGTATCGGAGAGATCCTGGTTGATCACCTTGACAAAGGTTTTGCGCATCTCCGCGTCCAGGGCGTTGTAGTCGGCGGAGCCGTACTTCTGGCGGAGCCGATCCTGCAGCCGCTCGGCGGCCGTGGCCAGGAGCGGGAGACGGCCGAGCTTTTCGGCGAGATCCCGCTTGCGCCGGAAGGCGGCGGCCCGCTTTTGCCCTTCCGCTGTCTGCGGGGCGCGCAGTCCGGCGCCGCCGGTGATGACCATCCGCGTGAAGAGGCCGGAGTGCTCCGCGCCTAAAAACAGGGCGACGCGCCCGCCGAAGGAGTGGGCGATCACCGCGCAGGGGAGGAACCGTTCCTCCTCACAGAGGGCATAGACGGCGGCGGCGTATTCAGGAACGCCCCAGGGCTCCGGGGGCCGTCCGCTCTCCCCAAAGCCGGGGAAATCGAGGGTGAGCACCTCCGCGTGCCCGGAGAGGGCCTCCTCGACCGGCGCCATTAGCGCCATGGAGCAGCCCCAGCCATGGAGCAGAAGCACGCGCCTGTCCCCTGCGCCGCTGCGGCGGCAGGCGATTTGGACTCCATTGATCGCTTTTGTCATGGGCTGCTGTGCTCCTGTTCTGAGGCGGGCGATCCCTGGGTGGGACGCCAGATATAGCGGCATTTGACCTTGGAGATGGACCAGCGCCTGCGGATCCAGTCGGGCACCGTGATGATGCGCTCCAGCTCGCAGCCGAGGGCCTCGCAGGTCCGGCGGCTGGGGGCGTTGTCGGGGTCGCAGGTGATGACCACGGTCTCCTTGCCGTGGCGGGCGATGACCGGCGCGATGAGCCGGCAGGCCCGCTGGGCGTAATGGTGGCCCCGGTAGGGCGGATCCACGTGATAGCCGATGTGGCCGAAGCAGTAGATGCAGGGGCTCTCACCCAGGCGCAGGTTGATGCGGCCGATCTCGCCGCGCCGGTTGTGGAGCGTGATCCGCCAGGTGTATTCCTCGCCGAAGCGCATCTCCTCATCGGCCAGCCAGTCGCGGATCTGGATCAGATCGATCACGCCGTCGGTGAAGGCCGGTTTTGAACGAAAGAGAAACACGCGCTACACTTCCTGAATCTCGACGCGGTCGAGCAATGTCTCATAGTCCTCCAGACGGATGAGCTGGGTGCCGTCCGTCATCACGGAGGCCGCGCCGGCGGCCATGCCCCTGCGCAGCGCCTCCCGGAAATCGCCGGTCTGGGCGAAGCCCGCGACAAAGCCTGCGGTCAGGGCGTCTCCCGCGCCCACGGTGGAGGAGACCTTCACCTTCAGGCCGGGGGAGTAGAGCGCGCCGCTCGGGTTGACGAGCATGGCGCCCTCGCCGCCCAGGGAGACGAGCACATTGCGCGCGCCGGCGTCGATCAATTGCAGCGCGGCCCGGCGGATCTCCGCCAGGGTGGGCAGCCTCCGGCCGATGACCTCCTCCAGCTCGACCCGGTTCGGCTTGACCAGGAAGGGCGAGGCCTCCAGGGAGTCTGTCAGCGTCTTCCGCGTGGTGTCCAGCACGCAGGGGATCGGCAGCAGGCGCATCAGGCGGGCGTAGGTGTCCGTGCCGCAGCCGGGCGGCAGGGAGCCGGTCAGGATCAGCATCTCGTCCCCGCGGCAGTTGTCCTTCACCAGCTTCAGGAAGGCTTTCAGCCGCTTCTCATCCACAGCCGGGCCGGGCTCGTTGATCTCCGTGACCTCCTGGCCGTCGAGGCTGACCACCTTGAGGTTGGTCCGCACCGCGCCGGGGATGTGGAGAAAGCCGTGGGGCACGCCGAGCTCGCCGAGCATCCGCTCATACTGGTCCACGCCGTCCTCCCCGGCCAGGCCGAGGCAGCGGACGGGGATGCCGAGGCGGTGGAGCACGATGGCCACGTTGGTGCCCTTGCCGCCAGGATCGGTCCGGCTGGACTTGACCCGGTTCAGGTGGCCGATGCGCATGGAATCCACCTCGACCGTCTTGTCGAAGGAGGGGTTGAGACTGAGGGCGCTGATCATGTTCGGGCCTCCATCCGTGCACAGAGAGGAACCGGGGTGAAAAGACTTGTTCGGAAATCAGCCCTGGGAATCCAGGGCGCGCGCCAGCAGGGGCAGCAGGGCCTCGCAGGCCTCGTCCACGCCCATGGAGAGGGTGCAGCCCGCGGCCTGCGCGTGTCCGCCGCCGCCCAGGGACCGGGCGATCTCATCGACCCGGACCGGCGCGATGGCGCGAAGGCTGACCTTGGCCTGCTCGCCCTGCTGACGGACGAGCACGGCGATCTTCGCCCCCTCGAGGGCGAGGCCCCGGTTGACGACGGTGTCCGCGTGCTCCGGGAGCGCGCCGCAGGCCTCGAAATCCGCGGCGCTCAGGCGCAGCATCGAAATCTGCCCGCCGCAGCGGCGGACGAGGCTCTCCACCGCCCGGGCGGTAAGCCGGAGCTGCGCCTCGGGCTGGAGGGTGAAAAGCCGGCGGTTCAGCTGGGTCAGGGGGAAGCCGGTCTCCATCAGCTCGGCGGTGACGCGGAAGGCCTCCGCGTTGGTGTTGCCGTGGCTGAAATTGCCGGTGTCGGTGGAGATGGCCGCGTAGAGACAGGAGGCGATGTCGACCGTCACCGGGACGCTAAGCGCCTGCAGAAGCCTGTAAATCAGCAGCCCGGCCGCGGGCGCGCCGCCGTCGATCCAGTTGGCCTCACAGTAGCCCTGGTTGGTGCCGTGGTGGTCGACCTGGGCGGTGGGGCAGGGCGAGAGGGCCCGGAGCTGCTCAAAGGCGGGCAGCCCGTTCAGCCGGCCCAGCCGGTCCGCGCTCGCGATGTCCACCGGGAAGAGGAGGTCAAAGGACGGCGCGGTGGGGAAATCCGCCAGGAGGCGGATGCCGTCGGCCCCGGGCAGCCCGGAGAGAATGTCGGGCACCTTGTCCGCGCAGAAGACGGCGGCCTCCTTGCCGAGAGACAGGAGACCGAGGCGCAGCGCGAGCGCGGAGCCGATGGTGTCTCCGTCCGGGTTCACATGGCAGAAAATGGCGACCCTGCGGGCGCCCCGAATGGCCTCCGCCACGGCGCTGGCTCCGTCACGCATCCTCGTTCTCCTCCGGGGGCAGCGCGTCCGCGCCCACCTCATGCAGGACGCGGGCGATATGGACGCCATACTCGATGTTGTGATCCTCCACAAAGACCAGCTCCGGGCTCTGGCGGATGATCATCTGCTTGGCGAGGGCGCGGCGGAGATAGCCGGAGGCGCTCTTGAGGGCCTTCATGAGATCCGCGCGGGCGTCGTCCTCCAGGCAGCTGACATAGACCTTCGCGTAGCGGAGATCGCGGGTCACCTCGACCCGCGTGATGGAGAAGGTGCCGCTGATGCGGGGATCGTGGAGCTCGTCGCGGATGATGCGGTCCAGCTCCCGCCGGACCTCCTCCGAGATGCGGTCGATCCGCTGAAAGTTGTTGGGCATGGTTTACCTCCGAAGTGATCAGAAGTCGCAACGGATGAGACCCGGAGAGCGGCTGCCCTCCGGGCCAGAATGGGGGAGGACGGTTTAACGCGGGATCTCCTCCATGATAAAGCATTCGACGACGTCGCCGACCTTGATGTCGTTGTGGCCCTCGAGGCTCATGCCGCACTCGTAGCCGGCGGCCATCTCCTTGACATCGTCCTTGAGATGGCGCAGGCTGGAGAGCTTGCCCTCGTGGACGACCACATTGTCGCGGAGCAGGCGGACCTGGGCGTTGCGCTGCACCTTGCCGTCGGTGACGTAGCAGCCGGCGATGATGCCGGCGCCGGTGATCTTGAAGACGTTGCGGACCTCGGCGTGGCCGAGCAGCACCTCGCGGTACTCGGGGGCCAGCATGCCCTTCATGGCCAGCTCCATGTCCTCGATCGCCTTGTAGATGACGGTGTAGAGGCGGACATCGACCTTCTCGCGCTCGGCGGCCGCACGGGCGGAGGCGTCGGGCCGGATGTTGAAGCCGATGATGATGGCGTTGAAGGCGGCGGCGAGGTTGACGTCGTCCTGGGTGATGGCGCCCGCAGCAGCGTGGAGCACGCGCACCTTGACCTCTTCGCTGGAGAGCTTCTCCATCGCCTGCTTGACAGCCTGCACAGAGCCCTGCACGTCCGCCTTGATGATGAGGTTGAGGGTCGTGATCTTGCCGGCCTCCAGGGAGGAGAAGAGGTTCTCCATGCTGACCTTGGCGGCGCTGGCCTCGCGGGAGGCGCGCAGCTTCTCGCGGCGCTCGTCGGCGACCTGGCGGGACAGGTTGTCCGCGCCGACGGCGATCATCTCGTCGCCCGCGTCGGGCACTTCGTCGAAGCCCATGATCTCCACAGGCATCGAGGGGCCGGCGGACTTGACCTTCTCGCCGCGGTCGTTGATCAGGGCGCGCACACGGCCGGAGGCCATGCCCGCGATGATGTTGTCGCCCACGTGCAGGGTGCCGTTCTGGAGCAGCACCGTGGCCAGGGGGCCGCGGGCCTTGTCCAGCTTGGCCTCGATGATGACGCCGCGGCCGAGCCGGTTCGGGTTGGCGCGCAGCTCCATGGTATCGGCCTGGAGCAGGATCATCTCCAGCAGCTCATCCACGCCCATGCCGGTGTGTGCGGAGACGGGCACGCAGATCGCGTCGCCGCCCCACTCCTCGCAGACCACGCCGTACTGGGTCAGGTCCTGCTTGACCTTCTCGGGGTTGGCGGCGGGCTTGTCCATCTTGTTGATCGCCACGATCAGCGGGACGTTAGCCGCCTTGGCGTGGTTGATGGCCTCGACGGTCTGGGGCATGACAGAGTCGTCCGCCGCGACCACCAGCACCGCGATGTCCGTCGCCTGGGCGCCGCGGGCGCGCATGGCGGTGAAGGCCTCGTGGCCGGGGGTATCCAGGAAGGTGATCTGGCGGCCATTGACCTGCACGGTGTAGGCGCCGATATGCTGCGTGATGCCGCCGGCCTCGCCCGCGGTGACGCGGCTCTTGCGGATGTAGTCCAGCAGGCTGGTCTTGCCGTGGTCGACGTGGCCCATGATGGTGACCACCGGGGGACGGGGCTGCAGATTCTCCTCGGTATCCTCGGTGTTCTCCTCCACCAGCTGATCCTCCGCGGTGCGCTCGGCCTTGTGCTCGAGCGTGACACCGAACTCGGAGGCGACCAGGAAGGCGGTGTCGAAATCGATCTCGGAGTTGATGGTGGCCATGTTGCCCAGGATCATCAGCTTCTTGATGATCTCGCCGGCGGTCTTGCCGATCTTCTCGGTCAGATCGCGGACCGTGATGGCGTCGCCGGACATGTAGGCCGTCTCGATGACGATCGGGGCCATGGTCTGCTGCACGCTGGGCTTGCGCACGCGGGAGCGCTTGCCGCCGCGGATCACCTCGTCGTCATAGCCGCTGCCGTAGTTGTTCGCGCGGGCCTCCTGCTTGCGGTTGCGGGCCACATGCTCGGGATCGTGCTGGCGCTGATAGTTG
>CAMVAJ010000013.1 GCA_947165425.1 uncultured Clostridia bacterium | reverse complement strand
CAGCATTACAAAACGCGACTGGATATGTAAATTATTTAATTGAGATTAGTATTAACGTCAAAGAAACCGTCGTCGGTCCGTGAGATCATGGTCGAGCCATCATTGCTGGCCTTTTTGCCGACCAGAAGCGTCGTGCATGACATTGTGACATTTCCTCCTGCTGAAATCCGAAGCATTCTTTCCTGCGCAAAGCCCCGCCCAAGCTGGACGGGGCTTTGTACAGAAATGATGAAATATTAAGGTTGCTTGCCAATATAGGCCAGAATACCGCCGTCCACATAGAGAATATGGCCATTGACAAAGTTGGACGCGTCGCTGGCGAGGAAGACGGCGGGTCCGCCCAGGTCTTCCGCGTTCCCCCAACGGCCCGCAGGCGTCTTGGCGACGATAAACGCGTCGAAGGGATGACGGCTGCCATCCGGCTGCCTTTCGCGCAGCGGCGCGGTCTGCGGCGTTGCGATATAGCCGGGTCCAATGCCATTGCACTGGATATTAAATTCGCCATACTCGGAAGCGATGTTCTTGGTCAGCATTTTCAGGCCGCCCTTGGCCGACGCGTACGCGGATACTGTCTCACGGCCCAGCTCAGACATCATGGAGCAGATGTTGATGATCTTGCCATGGCCTTTTTTAATCATGGAGGGAATCACGGCCTTGGCGACAATGAACGGCGCGTTCAGATCGACGTCAATGACCTGTCTGAATTGCGCCGCGGTCATCTCGGTCATCGGAATGCGCTTGATGATGCCGGCGTTGTTGACCAGGATATCGATGACGCCGACTTCCCGCTCAATCTGGCTGACCATGGCGTTGACGGCGTCCTCATCGGTCACGTCGCAGACATAGCCGTGCGCTTTGATGCCTTTTTCCGCATAGGCGGCAAGGCCCTTGTCCACGAGCTCCTGCTTGATGTCGTTGAAGACGATGGTTGCGCCCGCCTCATGCATCGCGGTTGCGATCGCAAAGCCGATGCCATAGGACGCGCCGGTGATCAGGGCCACTTTTCCCTCGAGAGAGAAGATCTGGTTGCTCATGATGATGCCTCCTTGCTTGTTGATTACAGAAGATCGCGGTTTGAGATGCCGTCCATATCATCGAAATCCTGGTTCTCGCCGCACATGCCCCAGATAAAGGTATAATTACGGCTGCCAGCGCCGGAGTGAATGCTCCAGGAGGGGCTGATGACCGCCTCCTCGTTGCGCATAACAATATGGCGCGTCTCTTTGCCCTCGCCCATGAAGTGCATGACAAACGCATCCTCGGGCAGATCAAAATACAGATAAACCTCCATGCGCCGGTCATGGGTGTGGCAGGGCATCGTGTTCCAGACGCTGCCGGGCTGAAGGCTGGTCATGCCCATGACAAGCTGACAGCTCTCCACCTGACCGGGCAGAATATACTTGCAGATGGTGCGGTGATTGGACTGCTCCAGGCTGCCGGTCTCCACGCGGACGCAATCCTCCGGGCGGATCAGCACGGTCGGATAGGTCTTATGCGCAGGGCAGGAGTTAAAATAAAACTTGGCGGGGTTGGCGGGATCCACGCTCGACATGGTTACGCTTTCGGTGCCTCGCCCGATGTAAATGCCGTCCCGGCTGCGCAGATCGTAGGGGAACCCATCCGCGATGACAACGCCAGGTCCGCCGATATTGATGATTCCCATCTCACGACGCTGGAGGAAATAATCCGCGCGGAGCTCGTCCCCCGCCGTCAGCGCAACCGCGTGATGTACCGGCATGGTTCCGCCCGTGATGATCCTGTCAATATGGCTGTAAACCATTTTGACCTCATCGGCCGGGAAAAGCCCCTGGATCAGAAACTCTTCGCGAAGGCGTGCCGTGTCATAATGCTTCACGTCCCTGGGAGATGAAGCTGTGCGTAATTCCATGGTGTTATTCCTCCTTCTTGTTGGATCGATATCATTCCTCATGCGCGAGGGTCTTTGCATAAGTCAGGAGCGCATCGGTTTCATTGGCGCAATCCCCGTCGATGACCGCTTCAAGGAGGCGATTCAAAGCTTCTCCCATCGCTTTGCCCGGGCGAAAGCCGATGCTCATCAGGTCATTTCCGGAGACCTTCAGCTGTTTGAGCGAAAAACACGGCATGCTGGCCAGCAGGTCGTCCAGCGCCCTGCGCATGTCCAGTGCCCAGTCCTCAACCTCATCTTCCGGAACCGTGCCTTTTGCCAGGCGATCCGCTCTGTGAACTTCGATCAGATCGTAGACGCGGTCTTTCCCGAACCGGTTCAGCTGCCGCAGCAGGAGCTGCTTTTCAGGCCGCATGTCAATGTCGTGCTTTTCCACTAAAAGCAGTACGCGGTCGTGAGTCTGGCGATCCATCCGGAGGCCGTCCATCACCTGTCCGGCGATGGACGCAGAGATGACCTGGTGTCCCTTCGCATGGCCGACGCCCTGATCATCAATCGTAAACGCGGCAGGCTTGCCGCTGTCGTGCAGCAGCATGGTCCATCTCAGCGCGGGATCCGGCCGGATCGCTCCGACAGCTCGAATGCTGTGTTCCCATACGTCCCAACGATGGTAGGGCGTCCGCTGGTCAAATCCAACCATCGGTCTCAGATCGGGAAGGACGGTCGTGATGACGTCGCTGAATTCCCGCAGCATTTCGACCGCGTGTTTGCCGCACAGGAGCTTGGTCAGCTCTACCTGAATCCGCTCGGCTGCGATCTCCGAGAGGGTGCAGGCCATCCGCCGGGCCGCCTCGGCGGTCTTCTCTTCGATGCGGAAACCATAGATTGCCGCAAAGCGCAGCGCTCTCAGGATTCGCAGCGCGTCCTCCTCAAAGCGCTCATCGGCATTCCCAACGCAGCGAATCAGACCATTTTCCAGATCCGCCTGCCCGCCAAAGCAGTCGACAAGCCCGGTCTTGGGCGACCAGGCCATGGCGTTGACCGTGAAGTCCCGCCGGCGAAGATCCTCGCGGAGATCGCGGATGAAGACGACTTTGTCCGGGTGCCGGTGGTCCGTATAATCCCCGTCCAGGCGATAGGTTGTGATCTCATACGGAACATGGTTCATCACAACCGTCAGGGTTCCGTGCTTGAGACCGGTCTCCACAAGGTGCTGTCCTTTGAAAACCCGCGCCATCTCGTCCGGCATGGCGGATGTGCAGATATCCCAATCATTCGGGGTCTTTCCAAGCAGACTGTCCCGGACGCAGCCTCCGACGACATAAGCGTCGAACCCGGCCTCGTGGAGCATCTGCAGCAGCTTCAGCGCGTCATCCGGAGGAGAAACGATTCTATCAACCAAGCTGATCATGATTCCTATGACTCAATATATCCATTTTGCTTTTCAGAGGCAAGATACAAAGCGGATAAAAGCATGTACAAAACAGAAGGAGCTTATACGCGCCAGATATCCCTCGCATATTCCAGGATCGTTCGGTCCGAGGAGAACTTCCCTGCCGACAGCGCGTTGACTAAGCACTTTTTGGCAAAGGCCTCTGGCTCTGCCGCGTAATCACGATTGGCGCGCAGCTTGGCTTCCAGATAGGACGGGAAATCCTGCAGGATAAAGTAATGGTCGGGCTTATGCCAAGTCGCGCCCGCGAGGATGGAAGCATACAATTCACGCAGGCCGCCGTCCGGATCTTCAAACGTGCCATCCACGAGCGTATCCAGGACGCGGGCGATAAGGCCGCCGTTTTGATAGATTTTTCTCGGATTATAATCGGCCTTGATGGACGCGAGCTCCTCAACGGTCGAGCCGAAAATATAATTGTTTTCCCGTCCGGCCTCCTCGACAATCTCGATATTCGCGCCGTCAAATGTGCCCAGCGTGACCGCGCCGTTGAGCATCAGCTTCATGTTGCCCGTTCCGCTGGCCTCTGTTCCGGCGGGCGAAATCTGCTCGCTGACATCCGCCGCCGGAATGATCTTCTCCGCCCAGGAACAGTTGTAGTTCGGCACAAATACGACGCGCAGCAGCTGATTCGTTTGGGGATCCCCATTGACCAGATCCGCGATTTGATTGATATAGCGGATAATCGCCTTTGCGCGGGCATAACCGGCGGCGGCCTTCGCGCCGAAGATAAAGGCAGTCGGGGTGAAATCCTTCAGCGTTCCATCCTTGAGCTGGAAATAGATAGCCATGATGGAAAACGCGTTCATCAGCTGGCGCTTATACTCGTGCAGACGCTTGATCTGAACGTCAAAGAGCATATCGGCGCTCAGCTCAATCCCGGTCGCCCGCGTGATCGCGCTGACGAGCTGCTCTTTCTTGATCCGCTTTACCGCTCTGAATTCGGAGACCATGCGCTCGTTCACAGCCGATTTCAGCTTCTCCAGATCGTCGAGCTCCGTCATGAAGGATTCCGCGCCCCAGCGTTTCAGCAACGCGCTGAATTCGGGATTGCACAGGCCGAGCCAACGCCGTTGTGTGATGCCGTTGGTCTTGTTCTGAAACCGTTCGGGCCAGATCGCATACCAATCCGCAAACAGCTCTCGCTTCAGGATCTCCGAGTGCAGCGCGGCCACGCCGTTGGTGGTATGCGTGGCATAGACCGCGAGCTGGGCCATATGGACGCGGTTCCCCTCAATGACGCAGCGGGTTGGCAGAACCTCCTGATGACGCGCAGCCATCTCGTTCCGGAAATGGCGGTCAATCAGCCGGATCACGGACACGATCTCAGGCGCGACCGAGGCGAGCAGCTTGAGATCCCACTTTTCCAGCGCTTCCTGCATGACGGTATGGTTCGTGTAGGAGAAGACCTCCCGCGCGATCGCAAACGCTTCTTCAAAGGCTGCGCCGTCCTGCATCAGCAGACGGATCAGCTCGGGGATCGCCATCACGGGATGGGTGTCATTTAACTGAACCGCGTGCTCCGCCGCGAAAAAGCGATTGTCGGCGCCATGCCTTGCGCGGTAGCGGCGGAGCATATCCTGTATGGATGCCGAGACCAGGACATACTGCTGCTTGACGCGGAGCCGCTGTCCTTCCAGACGGTTGTCATTGGGATAGAGGAACTTGGTGATGTCCTCCGCGCGGTTCTTGTCCGCGGAGGCGCGCGCATATTCCTGCCGGTTGAAGGCATCGATGTCGATTTCGTGCGGGCTCTCGCATTGCCACAGCCTCAGCGTGCCAACGTTTTTAGCGCCGTAGCCCACGATTGGCATGTCGTAGGGAATCGCCAGCACGTCGCCCGTCCGCATCCGCACCAGCACCGCTTCATCCGCGCGCCGCAGAGACCACGGATCGCCCCAGTGGGTCCAGTCATCCGGCTCCTCCTTCTGGCAATGATGCTCGAAAGACTGCTTAAAAAGGCCGTACCGATAGCGCAGGCCGTAACCCGTCAGCGGGACATCGTGGGTCACCGCGCTGTCAAGAAAGCAGGCTGCCAGACGTCCGAGACCGCCGTTTCCGAGCGCCGCATCCTCCACGTCCTCCATGCACGCGAGATCGACGCCCTTCTCCGCCAGTTGCTCGCGCAGCGTTTCCAGCGCGCCCATGCAAAAGAGGTTATTATAAACCAGTCTGCCGGTGAGGTATTCTGCCGAGAGATAGTAGGCCTGCCGTCCGCCCTCCCGGGCTCTCTCCTTTGAAAGCCAGGTCGGCGCCAGAATTTCCATGGCTGTCCGGGCCACCGCCTCGTGCAGCTGGACGCTGCTTGCCTGCTCGAGCTCGACATGGAAAAGCGTATGCAGACAGTCCGTAATCCGATCCAACCAATTGATTTGCGCTGTCATTCGGCGAGATTCCTCCTGTTTGACTTCTCATTCAAATCCTTCAGCCGGGCTGCGATCTCATGGGTCGCCGCGCCGGGCTTCATGCGCCATTGCCAGTTGCCGCCCAAAATGCCGGGATGATTCATCGTCGCCCAAGCGGGCAGCTCCAGCAGGTCCTGCATCGGCACCATGGCATAGCGCGCCTTGCTCTCAAACAGCGCGCGGATCAGCGCCCACGGCGCGTCCTCACGCTTGGCGAAGCCGATTTTCTTCTTCGCAAAAGCGAGCTCCTCGTCGGAGGCCGCCATCGCCCAGCCCAGCGCCGTGTTGTTGTCGTGCGTGCCGGTATAATAGGCGGTGTTTTCCGGAATGTTCTGCGGCAGGTGCATATTGTCCTCGCTGCCGCCGAACGCGAAGGTCAGAACCTTCATGCCCGGATAGCCCGTATAGGCCATCAGCGCGCGAACCCGATCGTTGACTTCGCCCAAATCCTCCGCGACAATGGTCAGGCCGGGCAGCTTTTGATTCAGCTTGTCAAAGAGATGCCGCCCCGGGCCGATGACCCACTTGCCGTTGCGGGCGTTGGGCGCCCCGTGGGCCACCGAATAATAGTTCGCGAAGCCGATAAAGTGGTCGATGCGAACGATGTCAAACATCTCAGCCATGTGCGCCATCCGCTTGACCCACCAGTCATAGCCGTGAAGGCGCAGCCGGGTCCAGCGGTAGAGCGGATTGCCCCACAGCTGGCCGTCCGCGCTGAAATAATCCGGCGGAACGCCGGCGATACGCTTCGGAATGCCCTCGCGGTTCAGCTGGAACACCTTTGGCTGGGTCCAGGTATCCGCGCTGTCTTCCGCGACATAGATCGGCATATCCCCCATCATGAGGATGCCACGCTCGTTGCAGTATTTTTTCAACGACATCCATTGGCGCTTGAACATGTACTGGCACCAGATATGGAAGCGGATCTCCTCGCTCAGCTCGATGCCGATCCGTTTAAGGGCATCGGCCTTCCGTTTCCGCAGGCCCTGATCCGGCCATTTAGACCACATGACATAGCCGAAGTGCGCTTTCGCCGCGGTAAAGATCGCGAAATCGCGAACCCATGGATTTTCCTTCTCAAAAGCGCGCAGCTCACTTTTCAGGGCATTCTCTGATCTGCAGAAGCTGTCCCACAGGATCATCTCTTTATGGCTGCGCACCGCGCCGAAGTCGACCTGCTCCGGGTTCTCCGGCACATACCGATCCTCCTCGTGGGGGGACAGAAAACCGTCCTCGATCAGCTTGTCGATCGAGATCAGGAGCGGATTGCCGGCAAAAACGCTCGTGGACTGATAAGGAGAGTCACCGTATCCCGTGGGGCCGAGAGGCAGCACCTGCCAGATCCCGATCCCGCTCTCGGAGAGAAAGTCCGCGAAAGCGTATGCTTCCGGCCCAAGACTGCCAATTCCGTCCGCTCCCGGGAGAGAGGTGATGTGCATCAGGATACCGCTTTGACGCATAGAAGAAGCCCTTCTTTCAAATAATGTAACTCAGTTCCACTCCACCGTCTCCTGATAGGCGCGATAGGTGGAGGTGCACAGCAGATTGCGGCTGAGCTCGATGCCGTCGCGGAGCCATACCTGCCAGGTTTCAACAATATAGCCCTTCCGGGCCTTTACGGTCGTCTGACGTGTGCCGTGCGGCAGCTCGGGATTGTTGACTTCCTTGACTCCCTCCGGCGCTTTGACCGTCTTCGTGACAATCGAATCCAGCTCAATCGCGACGCCGTCCTCGAGTTTCACGCCGTACAGCGCGACCGTCACATGCCGGTCCGCGTAGGACGCGACAATATATACCGGGTAATCCGTATTGTTGCGCCATACAAAATCGAGACTGGGCCAGTTTACCGTGGCGTCCATGCCCTTCTCCACATAGGAGGAAGGCCAGGCGTGCGGGCTTCGCGCAACGATCTCGAAGTTTCCGCGGGCAACTGCGTTGAACAGCGTGGAGCTGGTTTGGCAGACGCCTCCGCCAATCTCCTCGACGTTCTGTCCTCCCGAGATCGCCGCGGCGGGCTTATAACCCCTGGATTCAGAACGCTGGCCTGTCGCCTGATTGAACGAATAGGTTGCGCCGGGCAGAACCTCGTCCCCGTTGATCGCCTCCGCTGAGAGACGAACATTGATATTTCGGTTTTTATTGTTGGTGGTCTGCGTCGTAAAGGATGAAATCTTGCCCACCCGTGCGGAGAGCTCCTGCGTCGTCATCGAAGCGAAAACGGTCTCGGGCGACAGATAGACGGTTCCGAACAGATCCCCGCTGTTGAGCGCTGTGTCCACCGCGTCAAAGAGGGCATCCGCGTCCAGATACTGCCCGGCCTGATCCTTGCTGATCGTGAAGTCCAGCGTGACAGGATCAAAACCGACGATCGTCGCGTCCACCGGTTCAATCAGATATCGGGCGGCAATCCCGTCCGTAATGCTTCGGATGCTCTCATGGTCGAAGGTCAGCTCGGTCTGGAAATGGGTTGGCTGATTTCTTTTCTCCTCCAAACGCCTCAGCCGGGCCTGGAGGAGCGTCTCGCCCGCTGCGGCCTCAGGCTCCTCATGCCCTAAAGCCCAGGCGTCCTCCAGCACCTCCGTGGTGTTGCGCGTCATCGGAACCTGCTGATCATTGATGGTGTAGCGGTCACCCTGAATGTCGATGGTGACGGAAAACTGGCCGCCGCCCGTTGCCGGCACCGCTTCGATGGCCTGAGCCGCCTGCTCCATCGTCATGTTTGAAACGTCGATCTCATCTATGACGATTCCCGGCCCGAAGTATTGCTCCATTCCGCGGAGCTCTTCGCGTCCTTTCCGCAGGGAGTCGATCAATGTGTGATCATATGTCACGACGTCACGGTCGACGAAGGCAATCCGCGGCATTCCTGAGATCGCCGTGCCCGTCGCCTGGGGCATTACAATCAACAGGGCCATCGCAATCCCGGCAAGGCTGAGCAGAAGGAGCAATACCCACAAAACAGGATGCTTTTTGGCTTTGAAATCACTGTCAGGTTTGACCGATTGCTGCCGGTTGGGCAGGGTGCTTCCTTCGGAGATCCGCTCTGATTCTCTGCGCCGCAGTTCCTCTGTTCTGCCAAGGGCTGAACGTCTGTTTCTCGGCTGATTCTGCATGTAATTCCTTTCCTTAGGCGTTAAAGCGCTTCTGACAGCCTGTCGATCTCCATCTTGCAGGAGAGCAGCTGAAGGCTGTCGCTCAAATGGACGTCTACCACCGTGCATTGCTGAGGATCGACCCGAAGGTCAACCGGCGCAAAATTCCAGAACGCTCTGACACCCTTCTCCACCAGTAAATCCGCACACTGCTGCGCGGCTTCACGTGGAACTGCCAGCACAGCGATCTCCACGGGGTTTTCGTCAAGGAATCCGGGGAGATCCTCCATCGAATGCACAGGCAGGCCGTTGACTCTTTTGCCAATCTTTTGCTGATCGATATCAAATAACCCCAACACATGAAAAGCGTCGCTTGTAAAAGCGGGATAGCACGTTATCGCCCGTCCGATGCTGCCGGCTCCGATGACGATCATGTGATGTTCGCGGTGGAGCCCCAAGAGAGCGCCGATCCGATCCTTGAGTTCAGAGACCTTATAGCCATACCCTTGTCTTCCAAATCCTCCGAAGCAGTTAAAGTCCTGTCTGATTTGGGAAGGTGTCTGGTTCAGACGATCCCCCAGCTCTTTGGAGGAGATCTGTGTCACGCCCTCGCTCTCCATCTCGCACAGATGGCGATAATAGATGGGAAGGCGTCGCATAATGGTATCTGTCAGCTGGCCGGGCATGACATTTCCTCGCTCTCTATTCGTTTGCCTTATCGCCTTGCCTGCAAAAAGCTGCAAGAAAAAGCAATAAAGTCTTACATATTGATTGTATCACAACTTCAGGAACATGACAAGGCGGAATGCTCAAAACGGCATCGGTATCCTTTTACAGGGCGCTCAAAAAAAGGCCTTGCAAAATGATTGGAAGTGTGCTATACTGACACTCGCTGACGGGGTTTTAGCTCAGCTGGTTAGAGTGTCACGTTGACATCGTGAAGGTCGATGGTTCGAGTCCATTAAACCCCACGCTACGGCAAGGTCAAAATGACTTTGCTGTTTTTCTTTCATTTAGCTATGCATTCTGGCGCAAAATGATTTATTCCGGATTGCATTTAAAGCTTATCCTGCAATAACCATTTTTGATTTTCGGAGGGAATCCTTCCTTGCAAAACTCGACTGCGTGTGATATCATAAGCAGGAAAGACAGATCATTTTAATGCGCCTGCCGCGCGGCGCGCCAGACACACGCCTCGCTTTGAGATAACATGGATAGAAAAACAGGTTTCATCCGGATCCTCTCCTATCTCTTTCTGCTGCTTGCGTTCCTGTGCCTGAGCGCCTGTGCCCCCAAGCCGGAGCCCTCGGCGATCACTGAGGACACGGTGATCATCACGGTTGACGGTCAAGAGGTAGCCAGGGTTCCCCTTAATCAGCCGCAGACCGTCACGGTCAGCCAGGAGTCAGGTGCCGAGAATGTGATTGAGATTACCAGCGAGGGCGCCGTGATGCGCTCTTCCACATGTGAGAATCAGCTTTGCGTCCACATGGGCGCCGTTACGGTTGATAACTGGGAGACCCGCGTGAACGGCGCGTTTATCATCTGCCTCCCCAATCGGGTCAGCGTTGAATTGGCGGTGAAGGAATGACGGGGTCCAATCGAAAACCTATTCTAAAGACAGGCGCGCTGCTCCTCTGCTTTCTCTTGACCATCTCGGGATGCGCACAGGCAAAACGCGTGGAGCGCGCGAGCGAAGTTGGCTATTTTTTCAATACTATCGTGACCATCACGCTCTACGACGCGGACGAAGCGTTGATGTCGGACATCTGGGATGCCTGCCGCCGGTATGAAAAAATCCTCAGCAAAACCGTCGAAGACAGTGATGTGGACCGGCTGAATCGCGCCGATGGCAGCCCTGTTACCGTCGAACCGGAAACCTGGTCCATTCTCGCAAGAGCCAAAGAGCTGTCAGCGAAAACCGGAGGAGCGTTTTCCGTCACGATCGCGCCAATATCCGCTCTCTGGGATTTCACGGGCGGCACCAAAAGGATGCCTTCAGACGAAGAGCGGCTTGCGCTGCTGCATCTGATTGACGACAGCCAAATTGAGTTGATGGATCACAATCAAGTCCGGCTTCCCGCCGGCATGATGATCGATCTCGGCGGCATCGCCAAAGGGTATATTGCGGATCAGATCGCGGCGATGGTACAGCCGCGCTGCGCCGGAGCCATTTGCAACTTTGGCGGGAACGTCTATGTCATCGGCAGCAAACCGGATGGCAGCGCGTTCCGCGTCGGCATACGGGATCCCCAGGGCGAGGAGGGAAGCATCAAATGCGTGCTGACCGTCCGTGACACTTCCGTTGTGACCAGCGGCGTCTATGAGCGATGGTTTGAGCTGGATGGGAAGGTATATCACCACATCCTTGACCCGCAAACCGGATTGCCCTCCGAGAGCGATGTTGCCGGAGCGACCATCGTCACTGGCAGCTCCATGGACGCGGATGCGCTGGCAACCGCCTGCGTCGTGCTGGGCAGCGCGGAGTCCATCAAGCTATTGGAGAGCATTGGCCTTCCGGGTCTGCTGATTCTCAGAGACGGCTCCGTTCTGACGACAACTGATTTCCCGTATCTGAACAATTGATCAACCCGCTGATTCCTTTAATCAGTTATCCAATTGCAAACACAATTTCAACATAACAACTGGAGGAGACAACCATGGAACAGAGCAAGACCAAGCGCAAGCTGCCGCCTTTCTTGATTCTGGGGATCATCGCACTTGTAGCCGCCCTCGCGCTCGCGCTGACCAATTCGGTCACCGAAGGTCCGATCAGGGCGTATCAGCAGAAACAGCTGTCGGAGTCCTTCTCGGCCGTTCTGCCGGCGAGCAGCTACGAGGAGCTGACGGTACCTCAGGGTTTTGACAATGTTTCAAGTCTTGCCAAGGCCATGGACGGGGAGACTCTGGCCGGCTACTGTGTCAAAGCGTCCGTGCAGGGCTATGGCGGACCGGTAGCGGTTGTTCTTGGCGTCAATCCGTCCGGCCGCGTGGTTGGCTCTGTCATCGGCGACAGCGATTTCGCGGAGACGGACGGCTTCGGCGCCCGCTGGAAGCAGGAGGCCAATGTTCAGAAGCTGCTTGGCCTCGATGCGGTTCAGGGCGGTGCCTTTGAGGCCCTCTCGGGCGCGACCCGGACCTCCAACGCGGTGCTCGCGGCCACAAACAGCGCGCTAGCCTGCGTCGCCAATGTGATGGGTCAGGAGCAGACCGGCTCCGTGGTGTTTGGCAAGCCCGTGGCGCTGGAGAGCGCAGCCAACGAGACCGCGGCGCTGACCCCCGGCGCAACCCTGGCGGGCGAGGCGGAAGGCTTTGGCGGCGAGCCTGTCAAGGTAACCGTTAAGCTCGACGATGATACCAGGATTGCCAGTCTGAAGGTGGACGCATCCACCCAGACGCCCGGCATCGGCCAGAATTGCGAGGGCGCGGACTTCACTGATCAGTTTGTCGGCAAAGCGATCCCGGTAACGCTCAGCGAGGGCGTGGACGCGCTGTCCGGCGCGACGATGACCTCCACGGCGGTGGTCAATGCCATCAATGCGGCTGTGCCGGAGAATCCCTGGAAAGCCGGCGCGGCCCTCGTGGGCAAGGCGGTCGGATTCGGCGACGGTGAGGTCGTTGTCAATCTGTCCCTTGATGACGAAGGAAAAATCTCCAAGCTGAAGGTCAATGCCTCCAGCCAGACGCCCGGAATCGGGCAAAACTGCGAGGGAGCCGAGTTTACGGATCAGTTTATCGGGAAAGCGGCCCCCCTCACACTTGGCGAGGACGTAGATGCGCTCACCGGCGCCACCGTGACCTCCACGGCGGTTGTCGATGCCATCAACGGCGCATATGCCGTTGAAGCCGAGGCTGCCGTCGCCGAGAGCGTGACCGAGCTTGCGGCGGATGCCACCGCGTCCCTCGGGGTGACGGACAGCGGCATCGCGCGTCTGACCGCCGCCGAGAATTATAATGGTGAGATTACGGTTAACTATCAGGTTGAAAACGGCAAAGTGGTAAGCGCTGAGCTGAATACGCCCAGCGCGAAGACGGACGCGTCCGCTTCGGCAAATGCTCAGAATGATGCCGACAACGGCTCTCTGACCATTTCAGTCGAAGGCTTTGAGAACAAGCCTGTTTCTGTCAGCGTTTCGCTGGATGCCGAGGGCAAGATTGCAAACCTGACGGTGGATGCCTCGACGCAGACGCCTGGGCTTGGCCAGCGCTGCGCGGAGTCGGCCTTTACAAGCCAGTTTGTCGGGAAGACGGCGCCGCTGGCTATCGGAACTGATATTGACGCGGTCACGGGCGCAACCATCACATCCAACGCGGTTGTGGAGGCTGTGAACCAGCTGCTGGCATCCTCGTTTGAAGGGAACGCGGAAACAGCGAAAACGGTCCCTGTTGAGAACGCGAAGCTGCCTGAGTTTGTCGTCCCGGAGGGTGCAATTACCCTGACTGAGCAAGGCTACGGCGATCATCCGATCACCGTGGCGCTGACCAAGGATGAGGATGGCGCGATCACGAGCCTAGCCGTGGATGTCAGTTCCCAGACGCCCGGTCTCGGACAGCGCTGCGCGGAGGAGAGCTTCACCAGCCAATTCATCGGCAAAAAGGCTCCGCTAACGCTCGGCGTGGATATCGACGAGGTCTCCGGCGCTACGATTACCTCCATAGCCGTTGTGGAAGCCGTCAACGAGCTGCTGATCAAGGGCCCCAGACCTGTCGAGGAAGAGACTGCTGCTATTGCTCCCGCACCCGCAGCTGAAGCCGAGAACAAAGCGGCTGGAGCCGAAGGCCTGTCCCTCACGAAGGCCGGCTATGAGGATAAGCCGATCACGGTCACGCTGACTGCGAATGAAGACGGCAGCATTGCAAGCCTGACGGTGGACGCCTCCACGCAAACGCCCGGGCTTGGGCAGCGCTGCGCGGAGGAGAGCTTCACCAGCCAGTTCATCGGCAAAAAAGCGCCCCTCGTGCTCGGAACCGACATCGACGCGGTCACCAGCGCGTCCGTCACGTCCGCCGCGGTTGTGGAGGCTGTGAACGAGCTGCTGGCTTCCGATTCCGAAGGCGCTGCGAATGCACCGAAAGCGGCAGAGGAAGAGGTTATCCCGGAGCTGCCTCCGTTTGTCGTGCCGGAGGGCGCGATGACCCTGACGGATCAGGGCTACGGCGATCATCCGATTACCGTGGCGCTGACCACCGACGAGAACGGCGCGATTGCAAGTCTCGCTGTGGACGTCAGCTCACAGACTCCCGGGCTCGGTCAGCGCTGCGCGGAGGAGAGCTTCACCAGCCAGTTCATCGGCAAGAAAGCGCCGCTGACGCTCGGCGTGGATATTGACGAGGTTTCCGGCGCGACCATCACCTCCATGGCGATCGTTGAGGCTGTCAACGAGCTGCTGATCAAGGGCCCCAGACCTGTCGAGGAGGAGGCCGCCGAAATCGCTCCCGCACCCGCAGCCGCAGAGGAGAACGAAGCGGCTGGAGCCGAAGGCCTGTCCCTCACGAAGGCCGGCTATGAAGATAAGCCGATCACCGTAACGCTGACCACGAACGACGATGGCAGCATTGCGAGCATGACGGTAGACGCCTCCACCCAGACACCCGGGCTCGGTCAGCGCTGCGCGGAGGAGAGCTTCACCAGCCAGTTCATCGGCAAAAAGGCGCCCCTTGTGCTCGGAACCGATATCGACGCGATTACATCCGCCTCTGTGACTTCCGCCGCGGTCGTGGATGCCGTCAATGAACTGCTGGCCTCTGCCGCGTCTGAAGGCGCTGCTGAGACACTGGAAGTCGCCGCTGAGGAGCCTGTGGCGGAGCTGCCTCCCTTTGTCGTGCCGGAGGACGCGGTCACGATCACCGTTCAGGGCTACGGGGATAAACCGATCACCATTGCGCTGACCAAGGATGAAGACGGCGCGATTACAGCGTTTGCCGTGGATGTCAGCTCCCAGACGCCTGGTCTGGGGCAGCGCTGCGCGGAGGAGATCTTCACCAGCCAGTTCATCGGCAAAAAAGCGCCGCTGACGCTGGGCGTCGATATCGACGAGGTCTCCGGCGCGACCATCACCTCCATGGCGATCGTGGAAGCGGTCAACAGATTACTGACCCTCGACAAATAATGTTTCTCCGGATTGGAAGAGGTGGATTGCATGCTCCTGCGGAAAGCAACAGAGGCCGATCTGGATACACTCTGCTCGCTCTATGAATCGGTCTCGGCCTATCTTTGTTCACAGGGGATTACCCAGTGGCAATGGGGCGCCTATCCCAGCCGTGCGCTCGTAAAAGACGATATCGAAGCCGGTCGGATGTACTGCCTTCAGGCTGAGGAGGGCATCATCGCGGCGGTCTGCATCAGCGCGGAGCCGATTCAAAGCCATTCGGATCTCAATTGGCTCTTCGGGGTACGCCCCGGCTATGTCCATCGTCTCGCGGTCCTTCCGTCCCTGTGGCGAAAGGGCTATGGAAAGTGTGCTTTGGAAGCCGCCGCCCGGACGCTGGCCGCGCTTGGATGCGATGCGCTCCGCTGCGGCGCGTCGGAGGATAATTCCTTTGCGGACTCGTTCTACCGCGCGCTTGGAATGCGTGCGGCAGGCTGCACACAGGCAACCGAGCTGCAAATCGCCTGCAGGGCGTATGAGCTGCGTCTGTCTGAGGACTGTCCCCTGCTGCCGCTGAACATGCACCCATCCTTCCGTGCCGGCAAGCTGACCCCCTGGGGCGGCGAGCGGCTGAAGACCGTCTTTGACAAGCAGATTCCCGAAGTGCCGACCGGCGAGAGCCTTGAGGTCAGCTGCATTCCCGGTCTGGAATCGACAGACGACTGCGGCGTCCATTTGCCCGAGCTCATCTCCCGCTATGGCGAAAAGCTGGTTGGGCCTTATGCTTCGAAGCCCTTCCCGCTCCTGCTCAAACTGATCGACGCGAAGGAACCACTCTCCGTACAGGTACACCCGAACGACAGCTATGCCCACGACCATGAGGGCGGTAAACTCGGCAAGACGGAAGCCTGGCTGATTCTGGACGCTGCGGAAGGCGCTGAATTGACCTATGGCATTCAGCCGGGTACGACGCTGGCCGAGCTGGCGTCCGCCTGTCAGCATGGTTCGGAGGTCGAAAAACTCCTGCGGCGCGTCAAGGTCAAGCCTGGAGATGTCTGCTACATCCCAGCGGGCTGCGTCCACGCCATCGACGCGGGCATCATGCTGTATGAAATCCAGCAGTCCTCCGATATCACTTATCGTTTCTATGATTGGAACCGTGTGGACGCCGACGGCAAAGGACGGGAGCTTCATCTGAAGCAAGCCCTTGCGGTCACGCGCCTGGACTGTGCGCCAGAACCGGTTCCCGCTCCGGCGGCGCCGATTGCGCGCGTGCTGGATGAAACCTACTTTACGCTTGACATTCTGAACCCATCCGAAGGGAAAGAGGTGGACCTGCCCGGCATCTGCGGTTTCGGTCTGCTGACCGTTCTGTCCGGCGAGCTGAAGCTGTGCTGGCAGGGTGCAAGCCGCGTAATCAGGAAAGGACAGACCGTCCTGATTCCCGCGAGTGCGCCGTCGCTCTCTCTCCGCGGTACAGGCCGCGCCGCGTTAAGCATGCCGCGATAGCCGAACGAATTGCCAATACTTTTGCATTTACATATGGACAATTCACCAAAGTCGTGTTATAATCAGTATGTTCTAAAAGGTCACGAAATACCACAAAACAAACATGGAGACATGACGTGCCCTTGGCTGGTGAATTGTCTGTTTTTGTGTGTATCTGTGGTTCGTGTGATCGGGTTTTAAGGCCAGAAGGCCTTGAAATAAGCAAAGAAAGGATGATTCTCATGAAAAAGTTGCTCGCACTCGTTCTCTCTCTGAGCATGCTGCTTTCTGTGTGCTCCTTCGCCAGTGCTGACAGCCTGGCCGGCGAGTACGACATCAAGATCTGGGTTGCGAACGAGATCGTTGATCTGACCAAGCAGCAGGTCGAGGATTTCAACAACACCAATGAGCTTGGCATCAAGTTCAACGCCACCATCGAGGCCGTCGGCGAGGGCGACGCGGCCACCCAGATGGTCACCGACGTGGAAGCCGGCGGCGATATCTTCTGCTTCGCGCAGGATCAGTTCTCCCGTCTGACGGAGGCCGGCGCGCTGGCCAAGCTCGGCGCGGGTGCTGCCAAGAACGTGACTGAGTCCACCGATGCGGACGCCGTGGCGGCTGTCACCACCGGCGACGGCACGCTGTGGGCTTATCCGCTGACCGCCGACAATGGCTACTTCATGTACTATGACAAGTCCGTGATCCCAGAGGAAGACATCGACTCCATGGAGAAGCTGATTGCGGACTGCGAGGCGGCCGGCAAGAACTTCGCTTTTGAGATGAACACCTCCGCCTGGTATCTGGCTTCCTTCTTCTTCGGCACCGGCTGCGTCTCCGAGTGGCAGACCGACGACGAGGGCAACTTTACCAGCGTTCATGACACCTTCAACAGTGACAAGGGTCTCATCGCCGCCAAGGGCATGCAGAAGCTCGTCACCTCCCCCATCCATGTTTCCAGCTCTGAGGCCTCCGCGCTGGCCAACGGCGCTGCCATCGTCGTGACCGGCACCTGGGCTTCCTCTGCCATCAAGGAGATGCTTGGCGACAACATGGGCGTTGCGGATCTGCCCTCCTTCGAGGTGGACGGCCAGGAGTATCATCTGGGCAGCTTCTTCGGCTTCAAGCTGATGGGTGTCAAGCCCCAGGTTGATCCCGCCAAGGCCGCTGTGCTCCACCGTCTGGCTCAGTATCTGACGGGCGCGAAGTGCTCCCTGGAGCGCCATGCGGCTGTGGGCTGGGGCCCCGCCAACCTGGAGGCTCAGGCTGACGAGTCCGTCGCCAACGATCCGATTCTGAAGGCTGTCTACGAGCAGAAAAAATATGGCCAGGTTCAGAACGCGATCCACGGCTCCTGGTGGGATATCGCGAAGGTCATCGGCGACGAAGTCAAGGCTGCCACGGATGAGGCTGGCCTGAAGCAGGCGCTGCAGAACTACGAGGACAAGATGGCTTCGCTCTTCAAGCTCGACGCTAACGCCCTGCTCTTCGTGGGTGCATGGAACGGCTGGAACAATGCTGACGATACCGATACCTACTATCTCAAGGACGGCGTCCTGACACTGGATGTCCCCGAGAGCGACTACATGGGCGGCCGTATCGTGAAACCCGGCGACTGGGGAACCGACAAGGGCTTCGCGCAGGTTGTCTCCGGTGCGGAGTACATCAAGGACCTCGGCGCCGACAACCCCGACAACAACATCGTCTTCGCCGAGGCTGGCAACTACACCATCACCCTGAATGGCAGCGAGATCACAATCGTCAAGAACTGATCGTGATGGATCAGAGCGCCTGAAAAGCAGTGTAAAGCTTTGCCAGCGCTTCTGATTGGTGAAACGTTTGGCCGGAGCCAAATCAAATTGGTTCCGGCCATCTTCGTAAAAGGAGCGGATCGACGGCATGGCGAATATCAGTGATCTTGAGTATCTTCGCCTCTCCAAGGGGCAGAAGCTGCTCTTTCGGTTAAAGCGTTTCTTCACAGACAGCCTGCCCAACGGACTGAAAAACTTCTTTGTCCGTATTGGAAAAGGGATCGGCAGCGGCTGTCAGAAAATCGGTTCTGAATGCAAGGACATCGTCTCGACCTTTGTACATGGGGACTGGAAAACCAAGCTCTCCTATCTTGTGATGGGCTTTGGCTGTCTGGCGCGCGGACAGATCCTCCGCGGCATTCTGTTCCTGCTGTTTGAGATTGTCTTTATCGGGTATATGATTCTTGCCGGCGGCTACTGGCTTTCTATGCTTCCCTCGCTTGGCAAAGTCGGCCCGACAGAAACCTACAACGAGCTCTTCGACACCTATACAACGACCTATAACGACAACTCCTTCAAGATCCTTCTCTACGGCGTTCTGACCATCTTCTTTATCATCGCCTTCATCTATACCTGGCGTCAGAATGTCAAGCAGAACCAGATCGCCGAAAAGATTCTTGCCAGCGGGAAAAAGCTGCGCAGCGGCAAGGAGGATCTCCACTCCCTCGTGGATGATCAGTTCCACAAAACCCTGCTCGCCCTCCCCATGACCGGAATTCTGATCTTTACCGTTCTGCCGATCATCTTTATGGTGCTGGTTGCCTTCACCAACTATGACGGCGCGCATGACGGCTATGCGAGCAACCTCTTCACCTGGGTGGGGCTGAAAAACTTCAACACGATGCTCTCCTGGAACTCCGCCGGTGGCACGCAGTCTTATGCCGCGACCTTTGGCGAGGTGCTGACCTGGACGCTGATCTGGGCTTTCTTCGCTACCTTTACCAACTACTTCCTGGGCATGTTTGTGGCCATGGCCATCAACAAAAAGGGCATCAAGGTCAAAAAGCTCTGGCGCACGATCCTCGTGCTGACCATCGCGATTCCGCAGTTTATCTCCCTGCTGTATGTCAGCAAGATGTTCGCCAAGGATGGCATTATCAACGGGACCCTGCTGAGCCTTGGATGGATCAAGCAGGCGCTGCCCTTCTGGGAGGATCCCACCTGGGCGCGCATCACCGTGATCATCATCAATATCTGGATCGGCATCCCCTATCTGATGCTAATCACCACCGGTATTCTGATGAACATCCCCGCGGATCTCTACGAGTCCGCCCGCATCGACGGCGCGAACCCGTGGCAGCAGTACACGAAGATCACGCTCCCCTATATGCTCTTTGTGACGGGCCCCTATCTGCTGACCAGCTTTACCGGCAACATGAACAACTTCAACGTGATCTATCTGCTAACCGGCGGCGCGCCGACCAACGCGGCGGCGTCCTCGGCAGCCGGGTCCGTGGGCTATACGGATCTGTTGATCACCTGGCTGTTCAAGATCACCACCGGCGCGGAGTCCCAGTATTATCTGGCCTCTGTCGTGGGTATCCTGGTCTTTATCGTCGTCGCGCTGATTTCTCTGATCGTCTATAACGTGCTGCCGTCCATCAAGAACGAGGAGGATTTCCAGTAATGAGCCAAAATAAGACAGCTGGCGCTGTTGCAAAGCGGCATATGGGACTGAAAACCTCCCGCCGGATCGGCAACACCGCCATCTATATTCTGCTCATCGCCATGAGCGTCATCTGGCTGGTTCCCTTTATCTGCATCCTGCTGCAGTCCTTCCGCGTTGAATCCACCTGGCAGGTCGGATATGTCGTTCCGCAGAAGTGGGGCCTGGACAATTACCAGAATCTGTTCAAAACGGACTTCCCGCGCTGGTATACCAATACCTTCATTGCCGCGCTCTGCACCGCGGTGCTGCAGACCGTCATTGTGCTGTGCATGAGCTACACGCTCTCCCGTTTCCGCTTTAAGATGCGGCAGCCCCTGATGCGGTTCATGCTGATTTTGGGCATGTTCCCCGGCATGCTGACCATGATCATCTTGTACCGTGTTCTGAAGGATTTGGGAATGACCCAGGCCAACGCGGTGCCCGGTCTGATTCTGGTCTATGTGGCGTCCTCCGGCATGGGCTACTATGTCTCGAAGGGTTTCTTCGACACGATCCCGAAATCTCTCGACGAGGCGGCCCGTGTGGACGGCGCGACAAGGCTGCAGGTGCTCTACAAGATCATACTGCCTCTTTCCAAGCCCATTGTCATCTACACCATTCTGACCGCTTTCATGGGCCCCTGGGGCGACTTTGTCTTCGCACGCTATATCTCCTTCGGCGCCTCCGCCGGAAAGAATGTGGCCGTCGGTCTCTATGACTGGCTGAGCAAAGATCAGATCAACAAGTCCTACACGATGTTCTGTGCAGGCGGCGTGCTGGTGGCAATTCCCGTGACGATCCTGTTCATGTGCCTGCAGAAGTACTACGTGGAGGGCGTGACCGGCGGCGCCGTGAAGGGCTGACCTTCCTGGCTGAGACAGAATAAGGAGTGAAAGCAAGATGGCAAGCGTAAAGCTGACGGATGTCAAAAAAGTCTATGACAATAACGTGACCGCGGTTCACGACTTCAACCTCGATATCAAGGACAAGGAATTTGTGGTCTTCGTCGGGCCCTCCGGCTGCGGCAAATCCACCACGCTGCGGATGATCGCGGGTCTGGAGGATATCTCCGGCGGCACGGTCGAGATCGACGGCGTGGTCGTCAACGATCTGCAGCCGAAGGATCGCGACATCGCCATGGTTTTCCAGAACTACGCGCTCTATCCTCACATGACGGTATACGACAATATCGCGTTCTCCCTGCGGCTGAAGAAAATGCCGGAGGAAGAGATCTATGAGCGCGTCACCAACGCGGCGGAGATCCTCGGCATCACGCAGTATCTCACCCGGAAGCCGCGCGCCCTCTCCGGCGGCCAGCGCCAGCGCGTCGCCATCGGCCGCGCGATGGTTCGCAACGCGAAGGTTTTCCTGATGGACGAGCCGCTCTCCAATCTCGACGCCAAGCTGCGCAATCAGATGCGCGCCGAGATCATCCTTCTGCGGCAGAAGCTGGACACCACCTTCGTCTATGTCACGCACGACCAGACGGAGGCCATGACCCTGGGCGACCGGATCGTCATCATGCGCGACGGCTTCATCGAGCAGGTCGGTACGCCGACGGAGGTCTTCGAGCAGCCGCACAACATCTTTGTCGCTGAGTTCATCGGCGCGCCGAAGATGAACATGATGGAGACGCGTCTTTCCAGGGAGGGCGCGAAATACTTCGTCTCCCCCTTCGGCGTCAAAATCGAGGTGGACGGAGAGAAAGCCCGGCAGCTCGCGGAGAAGAATATCAGTGACCGCGAAGTGGTCCTGGGTGTTCGACCGGAGCACATCGTGCTCTCCGAGGCTGGCGCGCCCGGCGCGATCCCCTGCCGCCTGGAGGTCAACGAGATGATGGGCTCCGAGCTTCATCTTCACGTTTACACCGAGAATGAAACCCGCCTGGTGGTCCGCATCCCCACCATCGACCTGACGGAGGAACAGCGCAGGAATATGGTCTATGGCGCGCAGCTGTATATCACCTTCTCAGGAAAAGTGATGCATTTCTTCGACAAGGAAAACCAGAAGAACCTGATCTACAGCTGATTCCTTTCACAGAAAAAGCCGCAGTTGCGGCTTTTTCTGTTGGCTGATTTATAACAACCGGATTAGTCCTTTTCAAGCTGTTCCAGCACCTGCGGAATCTTTGCGGCCTCGCTCGGGTCGAGTTCGGGCCACTGCGGATCCATCTCCTCCAGCGTTTTGACCAAGATCTCGCTGGCGAGATAGCGCGTGTACCATTTGCTGTCTGCCGGCAGCACGTACCAGGGATTGTGCTTCGTCCCTGTCGCGTTGATCGCGTCCTCGAAGGCCTCGTCAAACTCAGCCCAGGCCAGGCGCTCCTTCATATCGCCGGTGGAGAGCTTCCAGTGCTTATCGTCGCGCTCGATGCGCTCAAGGAAACGCTTCTTCTGCTCCTCCTTGCTGATGTTCAGGAAGATCTTGACCATACGGTAGCCATTCTCATAGAGATACTCCTCCCAATTCCGCAGCTGCGTATAGCGGCGCTGGAAAAAGTCGTCGGAGAAGCAGCGCTCGGCCAGCTTGTAACCCTTCTCGATATGGTGCACGCGAACCACCAGCACGTCCTCATACTGGCTGCGGTTGAAGACGCCGATTTTGCCGCGAGGCGGCAGCGCCGCGTTGATGCGCCAGAGGTAGTCATGGCTGAGCTCGATGCTGTTCGGCGTCTTGAAGGAGTGAACCTCGAGCGCCGCCGGATTGAGCTGGGAGAAAACCTTTTTGATCAGGGAGTCCTTCCCCGCCGCGTCGCGGGCCTGGATCACGATCACCAGCCCCTCGCGCCCGGCCGCATACAGCTTTTCCTGAAGCTCCGCAGCCCGCAGGAGATTCTCCTCGGTTTTTTTGACCAGCGCCGCCTTATGCTCCTTCATGTTCCCGGCATCCGTCGGCAAATCCTTGATTGAGAGCCGCTTGTCCCCATCGTAGCAGTAATCCTGAATGGTCATACGATTTCTTTCCTTTCATCCGTCCCGTGATGGTTGCGTCTTTACTGAAGCTATTATATCTTTCCGCTGTTCGGATTGCAAGAGCCCCTTCACTTTTTCCGGCTAAAACACATGCACGTGATTTGATACAGGGATATGTGGTTTTGAGCGACATATATGTATCATTTGTCTTAACTTTCGTGACAATTATATGAAGATGTGCTATGATATGCTTGTGCCGATATTGACGAACTGTGGTCGAGTATCAAAGGAGGTAGAAAAACCATGAAAAGAATCACTTCGATCATTCTGGCTGTGATGATCTTCGCCGTACCTACGCTGGCGGTGGCGGAGCATCCCTACATCGCCACCCTGCGCGCGCTCTTCGCCGAGGGGAAAGCAGTCTCCATGCACGGAGAGATTGAGGCGGGCGGTTTCGAGAAAACGCTGAGTCCCGAAGCCACAGAGGAGGAGCAGGCTGTCGCCAAGGCTGTGGCTTCCCTGCTCAACGCCATCAGCGTTGACGCTCAGATGAACAATGACATGAGCAATCTTTCCTTTGATCTCAAGCTGAGCGGTGAGTCTGCGTTCGCCGCGAAAGCACAGCTTGGCGAGGAGGGCGTTGCTGTTCAGTCTGACTGGCTGAATGATAAGCCGATTTATGTGACCTGGGATTCCCTCAAGGCGGAGAGCGAAAAAGCGTCTCTTCCCTTTGATCCCAGCAGCATGCTGAATCAGCAGGGAGCCAACATCCAGAGCCTGATTAATCTGCTGGAACAGACAGCCGACGGCACGTCGGAGAACGCGCTGAACTTTTTGCCCAACACGCAAGCGTTCATCCAGGCTAAACTGGACGAAGCCTTCACGAGTCCCGCGGTAGAGCATTTCTCGGACAGTGATACGGCCTCCATCCGGAAGGATCTTTACCTCAAACAGGCTGATTATGACGGCCTGCGCGATGCCCTGAAGAAGGACATTCAGGAAAACCCCACGCTTAGCGCAATGTTCAGTGGCATTCAGGCTGAGGAAGAGAACGATCAGTCCGCGGCGGCAGAGACACAGGAAGAGAGCAATACCGTGATCCCGGTGAGCGTTTGGTACGACAACGACAATCGGATTGTCCGCATTGACGCGAATTTCAACACCGAAACGCCCGTCGTCGCTGAGGAGGAAGCGCCCGCTGTCTCTCCCGCAACCGGTACGGATCTTCGTGCTCCCAAATCCACTGCGACGCAGACCTCGCTCGGCGGTGAAACCGCTCGCAAAGCAGAGGGCACGGACGTCGTGATTGACGAAGGCGGCACGTTGGCCGCAGAGGCCGAAGCGGCGGACGGCCATCTGATCTACGCGGTTCTGCATGAGGGCGAGAACACGCTTCACAGTTTCCGCCTGAACGGCGTGCCGATGTCTCTTACCTACGGCCACGAGAGCAAAATCAGCATCTCCATCATCTCGCAGACCATTGGTCAGGACCAGCATCTCGAGCTGATGGTCGTCGAGCGGGACGCTGACAATGTTGAGCACAACCTGGCGCAGGCAAACATGGTTGTCACCGACCTGAGCACAGACAGCGCCTGCGAGATTCGGTCCGATCTGGTTATTGCGTGGTATCCGTCCATCTCCCGAATGGTCGCTTCTGAGGACGGCTATCAGTTTGTAACCGAGTATGCCGAAACCGCGGAGAGCTATCAGGTTCTCACGCGCCTGACCGGCGTGCCGGGACCGAACGCGGAGATGAAGGCTGAGACGGAGTTCATCCTGCCGTCTGCCGGACAGGAGCCGATCGCCAGAGTTAACGCAACCGTTTCTTCCGCAGAGCGCATAGAGAACACGCTTGATCTTGAGAACGCGGTTCGTCCCCTGGAGCTTGATGAAGAAGGCCAGCAGGCCTTCAGCCAGGAGATCAGCGTCAATGCACAGGTCAACATGATCAAACTGTTCCAGCTTCTTCCCGAAGATTCCCTCGCCCTTATCACACAAATGATGCAGCTCATGATGAGCACTCAGTAATTCAGCTTTCAGGCGGAGCCGTTCCTCCATGACGGGGGAACGGCTCCTTTTTGATCATGCTTTTGTGCCATTCTTTTTGTACATACGCTCATGCCGAGCTTGCGCCTGTCCGTGATTTGTGCTATCATGAACAGGAACCAACGATCGAAATACGGATTGATATACAAGGAGGAAACGCATGATTGCCTTGGCATGTGACCATACGGGTCTTGAACTCAAAGAGGAGATAAAGAAGCTTTTGGATTCTCTCGGACTCGAATACCGCGACTTCGGCACGGATTCGCACGCGAGCTGTGATTACGCGGTCTATGGCTATCGGGCCGCAAAGGCTGTCGTAGACGGTCTCTGTGACCGCGCGATCCTGATCTGCGGAACCGGGGTCGGCATTGGCATCGCGGCCTCCAAAGTCAAAGGCACCCGCGTCTGCACCTGCTCTGACGTCTATACCGCGGAGCTCTCCAAGCGGCACAATAACTCCAACGTACTCACCATGGGCGCGCGTGTGGTGGGCGTAGACCTCGCGAAAATGATCGCCGAGCACTGGCTCACCGCGACCTTCGAGGGCGGCCGTCATCAGAGGCGCATTGATCAGATAGCCGCCATTGAGCGCGGCGAAGCGCTCTGAGCATCTCACGAATCATGAAATGATTTCTCTATCAATGGTTGAGATCAATGCTGCTGCGAGGTAACCGGTTTATGCGAAAGGTCATTGTCTTTCTCTGTGTCACCGTCTCCTTGATGCTGCTTTGCGCGGGCGCGCTCGCGGCCGACGATGGCGTTGCGCTTCTGACGCTCGAAGGCTCCGATGGCGGCAGAATCACAGAGAACGCGGTCTGTGTCACCGTAAACGAAAAAAACTGCTGGATCGCGCCAGCTGCCTGGATCAGCTCGGATACCGCGCTGTCCATCCGCAATATGCAGTTCTCCTCCCCTGTCACGGGGGCTGCGCTTCTCGGGGACAGCCAGTTAGCGCTGCTCACCGTCCCGGACAGCAATCACTTTTCTTCCGCTTATCCCGTTGCGCTGGTTGCTGACCTGTCCGGCCTGACGGTTCACTGCTGTCAAAACAACGGGACCATGCAGGTACGGGTGAATCGCGTCAGCCCGACGGTATGGCACGGTTTGGACGCCTTTACCCTGTCCGGCCCGGAGGGGCTCCTGCCCGGCTCGGCGCTGATCGATGGTCAGGGAAGACTTGCCGGTGTCCTTGTCGGCGTCTGGGGTGAGGGACGCGGAAACTATCTTGCCTTGCGCAGTCAATCGATTCTGCAGGCAATCAACAATGAACAGCGAAGTGAGATTGAAACCCGAGTTCCCGCTCCCGCAGAGGACAATGCCATCGCGCCGGGAATCCTGCCCGATCTGCAGCTGACGCCCATTCAGGATTATCTGGACGAGCACAGGACTGACCCCGACTTCAGCCTCTCGCTGGAGGACGGTCTGGTCTATGTCAACTATCATGAGCGCATCCTGGAGCGGATCCAGAACGGCGAGAAGCTCTACGTGTGCTTCCTGTATGACAGCAACAACTACTATACCTGGCATCCGATCGAGAACAATGCCGCGTTTCTGTTCCCCGCCGTACCGGAGCACGACGTCTATGTCTGGCTTTCTGACAGCAACACCGATTCTGACGCCGACGAGCATATCCTCTCCGGCGCGGATGGAATCGCCCACCTCCGAATCCCCGCTGCGGCGCCCTCCACGCAATACGGCTATCAGCAGGAATGCTACCCCGCCGTCGGCAAAGCGGATCTCTCGGACGAGATCGAGCTGGATCGCACCGACTGGAGTCTTGCGGATTATCAAGCCGGCAAGCGTCTCTACCTCCAGGTGATCGGCTCCTACGAGGTGGATGAGCTTAAGCAGGAGTATCTCACCTTCGTCCTGTACGCGCCGGACGGACAGGTGTACCTCTACAACATCGCGTACTTCAACTATGAACCTGAGATCGCAGCGCACGATGCCTGGCACATCGACCTGACAGAGATGTTTGAGAACACATTTGGCGTAGACGCTGCTCCGCCCAGCGGCACCTTCACCATCGCCTACTATATCAGCGGCGAGCTGGCTGGGAGCACTTCCTTTGAGATCGCTCCCTGAAAAAGCCACTCTCAGCTCACACAAAGCTCTCCGCCTGATTGAAGACCGGCACAAATTCGGTTTCCGCGCTCTCACTGTCCTGCGTATAGCCCTGCAATCCCAAAGCCCTCATACATTCCAGCACGCGGAGATACTCCCGCTCGGTGACTCTCCGATTCAGCCCCGGAACGCTGACATTGTTGCACGGCACATACTGCCGCATCAACGAGACTGGGATCGAATCGCCAAATGTGTCATAGATCCAGTTCAATAAAGCTCTGGACTCCCCGGTTGAGCCGGGTAAAATCAAATGTCGAATCAAGGTGCCCCGTGTCATGATGCCCTCTGCGTCATACACGGGGCTTTCTGTTTGCCGTACCATCTCCTGAATGGCTTTGGCTGTGATTTCAAAGTAATCGTCGACGCCGGCACAGAGCCGGCTCATGGAGGCGGCGTGGTGCTTTAAATCCGGCAGGTAGACGTCGATTGCGCCGTCCAAACGCCGAAGCGTCTCCACTGTCTCGTATCCGGAGCTGTTCCAGACGAGCGGCACCGGAGGCCGATATCGCTCCAGGGTTCGCAAAACGGCGTCGGTATAGGGCGTCGCGGTGATGAAGGAGATCGTGTGCATCCCCATGTCAACCAGCCGTCTCAGCGCTTCTGACAGCTCATACTCGGTAAAGGGCCTGCCTTCATTGCGGTGACTGATCTCCGCATTCTGACAGTAGACGCATCGCAGTGTACAGCCCGAGAAGAATACGGCGCCGGTTCCTCGCGTGCCGGAGATGGGCGGCTCCTCCCATAGGTGCGGCGCGATCCGCGCGATCCGCATCTCGCTCGGCAGGCGGCAGAAGCCTTTTCCCTCCGTCTCGGATCTGGCCGCGCCGCAGTTTCTGGGGCAAAGGTGACAAATATACACTTCGATTCTCCTGTCTGTGTATGCGCGTGCAAATCTATCTGTTGATCTGTTTATCGGTCAAGAAACAGATCCCGTTTCCGCTGGATCATTTCCTGAACGCGGGCGATATACAGCTCGATGTTCGAGACATTGGGCGCGCGGCGCAGCTGGCCCTCCCCTGGGTAAACCCGCTTCGAGATCCCGCCCGCGCCGAAGGCGAGGATGTGAGTTTGCTCCTCCATGATGTCCACGTTGTACAGGCAGGCATGGCCCGGCAGCGCGCAGCCCACGTTCTCCTGTGCGCCCGCCATCGCCTTCTGGCGATACAAGTAATAGGCCTTCATACCAAGCTGATGCGCCGTCTCCAGCCCCATGGCGGTCATCCTTGAGGCTGTCTCAGGCTCCGGCAGCGCCGTTCCCTCCAGATGCATGCGCGTGGAGCGTTTGATGGCCAGGGCATGAATGGTCAGGCTCTCCGGCTTGAGCTCGCGCGCCGCGCTCATCGTATGGGCAAAGTCGTCAAGCGACTCCCCCGGCAGCCCGGCGATTACGTCCATGTTGATGTGATGGATCCCTTCCGCCCGAGCCATCGCGTAGGCGTCCACTGTCTGCTGTGCGGTATGGGCCCGGCCGATCAGCTGCAGGGTCCGGTCGTTCATGGTCTGCGGATTGATCGATATGCGCCCGGCGCCGGCTTCGCGGATGAGCCGAAGCTTGCCAGGAGTGATCGTGTCCGGACGCCCAGCTTCGACCGTAAACTCGCTGACGCCCGGAAAGCATCGGTTGACCTCGTCCAAAAAACGCGCGAATTGATCCTCGTTCAGGGATGTCGGCGTTCCGCCGCCAATATATAGCGCCCGCAGCTGATGACCGCTTTCGCGCAGCAAATCCACGCCTGCGCGGAGCTCCTGGAACAGCGCGTCAAGATAGGGCTCCACAAGCCGGCCGTTGCCGATTTCTCCGGAGGAGAAAGAACAGTAGGCGCATCTTGTGGTGCAAAAAGGGATGCCAATATAGACGTCAATCCATTTGTCGTCCGTAGGTGGAAGGAGCTGCTGCGTCTCCACGATCTCGCGGAGCAGCTCCGCCTTTTCCGGCGTCACGTCATAGAGATCCGTCAAATTTTGAGCGGCTTCGTCCAGGGTGCTTCCGTGCTCAAGCTGCTCATAGATCAGCCTGGTTGGGCGGATCCCCGTCAGGCTTCCCCAGGGCGGACGCAGGCCTGTCTCCGCCTTCAACAGGTCGTAAAATGTTTGCCTGCACAGGCGTCTGACGGCTCTGCGGCGATGCAGCGCGTCCAGCCGCTCGTCGTTCAGGACCTCCGGAAGAGGACATTCGCGCTTCACGGATTGTGTCTTAGAGTTGAAAGTGCATACAAAGCACGCCTGCGCAGGATCCTGCCACAGTGAATAGCGATAAGTGTCGGGCTGCAGCCATACGCTGTCGGGAATGCCGAAGAGCCTGGTCAGATTTTGAAGCTCCATCTCAATCTCATGGAGATGGCTTTTGATTTCCTGTTCCATGATCATATCTGTATCTTTGCGTGATCGTTCGACCCATGGCCGCCGAAAGCATAGTTGCCTCGCAGAATTGGAATCAGCATCCGCAGGCTCTGGTGAAGCTGGGCCTCGTCTCCGCCCGGGAGATCAGTGCGCCCGATGCCCATCCCGCCGCTCATCACGGTGTCGCCGGTCAGCAGCCAATCGCCGACGCGGAAACAGCAGCTTCCGGGACTGTGCCCCGGCGTGTGAAGCACCGTGAAGGTGATCCCTGCAAGCTCGAGCGTTGCCTGGTCCTCAAAGGTCTCCGCTCTGGCGCTCACTGTGGTCCGCTGATTCATCAGCCAGCTGGCATTCCGATATGGATCCGTGAGCATCCCCACATCTGCGCTGTGGACTAGAAGCCGCGTTTCAGCAGTCATCAAGGCATCCACGGCCCCGATGTGGTCGAAATGCCCGTGCGTAAGGAGAATGGCGGAAATGGCCCGCTTTTCTGTCGCGTCCTGAATGAGCGCCGCATCATCGCCCGGGTCAACGACAACGCAATCGGGTCGTCCCTCCCGGAAGAGAATATAGCAGTTCTCGGCGATCTCACCTGTCACGACACAGCGCAGGCAGAGATCCTCTTGGCGTATTTCGTACCAGTTCTTCATCTGTCCACCAAATCCCCGTCGCCGTCAATTGAAGCCGTAGATTCGCTGGGTGATGCCGTAGCAGGTCAGCATAATGCGGCGGCCTGCCTTTCCTTTCAGGTGCAGCAAGCGGCCGAGCAGCCTTCTGCGCAGGACGCGATAGGTCTCCGGCGCCTTCTCTTTCAGGAAATCCCAGAGCTCCTGCTTCTTCGCCAGGTGTTCATCAGACCCGGCTTTGGTCAGGAGAACGGATGACACGGTGGTCACGATTTCAAGATATTTGGTCATGTAATCCTTCAGCGCGCTGGGCTTAACCTGCGTCAGATCCACCCCGGTGATCATCAGCTTGTTGACGCGCAGCGCCTGATCGATCCTGCGGATCATGACCTCCTCGTGCACGCTCTGATCGTCGCGGCCAATGAAGTAGTGATAGAAATCCACGTCCAGGTACATCATGCGTTTGACATAGGGCAGAGGCAGATATACATAGAGCTCATCCACATAGAAGGTGTGCTTTGGCAAATCCAGTTTGCAGTCAATCAGCAGCTGCCGGCGATAGATCACGGAATGCATGAGCAAATATTCGCCGGTGTGAAAGTGCGCCTCGTCCCAGCCAAAGACCCTGTTCTGCGGCAGCGCGTGCCGATACTGCATCACGTGCTTATGGGTGGCCCCGACCTTGTCATAGATATAGTTGCTGATCAGCGCATCCAGCTGCTCCGCGGGTTCCCGATGGCTGCGCAGCGCGTCCAGGATCTTGGGATATGCCTCCGCGTCCACCCAGTCGTCCGCGTCCACGACCTTGAAATACAGCCCGGTCGCCTCGCGCAGACCGGTCATGACCGCGTCTCCGTGACCGCCATTGGGTTTATGGATCGCGCGAACGATGCCGGGGTGCTCCTGTTCGAGCCGATCCGCCAGCTCCGCTGTGTTGTCTTTATTGGAACCGTCGTCGACAACGAGGATTTCCACCTCGTCTCCGCCGGGGAGCAGCGATGACACGGCGTGCTCCAGATACGCTGCCGCATTATAGCTCGGGATTGCGATGGATAACAGTTTCTGCATACGAACCCGCTCCTCCATGTCTTTGATATTGATAAGATTCGACTCATATGCCGCTTTTCCTGCCAGTCAGGGTGCGGAGCATATCATCAACGCCTTGGCTGATCAGATATGAAAAACCCGCCGCTGCAAGGACGGCGGGATGTTTCAGATTACTCTGCAGTGTAGGGCATCAGCGCGATGGCACGGGCGCGCTTGATCGCCTCACTGAGCTGCCGCTGATGCTTGGCGCAGTTGCCAGTCATACGGCAGGGCAGGATCTTGCCGCGCTCGTTCACAAAACAGCGCAGACGATTGACATCCTTATAATCGATATACGCGATCTTATCCACACAGAAAGCACAAACCTTCCGGCGGGGACGGCGTCCGCCACGCGGCCGCGGTCTTCTCTCTTCACGTTCCTCAGACATTTCGGTGGCCTCCTTTCGAGGTTCTATCTTGGCGTCTCAGCACATCAGAACGGCAGGTCGTCGCTCTCAACCGGAGCGAAGCCGCTGTTCTGGGCTGTCGGCGCGGGCTGCTGCGCGGGAGCGTAAGCAGGGCGATTGCCCATGCTGTCAGCCTCGGCGCGGCTGGTCAAAAATTCAACGTCATCTGCCTGTACTTCCAGGGAGAAGCGAGTCGAGCCGTCGTTCGCGGTATAGCTCCGTACGGATACGGGCCCGACGACCGCAACTTTGCGTCCCTTTGCGAGATACTTTGCGCAGTTCTCACCCAACGCACGCCAGGCTGTAACACGGAAGAAATCCGCGTCATTCTGACCGTTGGCGTTTTGGTTTTGTCCGCGCTGACGGCGATTGACCGCCACCGTAAAATCGCAGACACTCACTTCACCGTTGGCAGTGTTGACAGATCTTAACTCCGGGTCTCTCGTCAAATTGCCGATGATTGTCAATTTATTCATGCTTCAAACCTCATATTCAAGTAACTCGTCCTGACTCACGGCAAAGGCGATGATCACTCAGCAGCAGCCTCTTCGCCGACAGGGGCCTCAGCCTCGACGGCTACAGGCGCTTCCTCAGCCACGGGCGCGGGCGCAACGGGGCGCACAGGACGCGGCTTCACCTTCGACTTCTTGTCGACCAGCTTGATGGTCATGTAGCGCAGCACGCTGTCATTGATGCGCAGGTTGCGCTCAACCTCAGCAGGAACTTCCACCGGCGCCTCATAATTCACAAGCACATAGTAGCCCTCGTTCTTGTGATTGATGGTGTAGGCCAGGCGGCGCTTGCCCCAGGTCTCATCGACTTTCTCCACAGTACCGCCTCCAGCGGTGATGAAGCCGTTGACACGCTCGATCAGCTCCTTGCGAGCGGCTTCCTCCAGTGAAACGTCGATGATGTAGGTCATTTCGTACCTATTCATACTTTCACCTCCTCATGGACATATGGCGCTGCACCTTGCATGCAGCGCAAGGATGTGCCAATTAGAGATATTACCATAGTTTTGAAATTTTTCAAGGGGGTTTTGCTCTTTTCTCATCATTTATTTTCGCGTTATTAACGCTGAAATGGCAAAGGTTTTGAAATGCCCTCCCGCAAACGCGGGAGGGCAGGGATAACTCAGGTTTGGGTTACTCAGGCTTTCGCCTTTTTCGCTTTCAGGTACTTGCGGATGTTCAGGAACTCCCACAGCGCCAGGAGCGCGATCGCGACAGCCAGGATCACGTTCTTGATGATCTCCCAGGTCGCCATGCCGCCTGCGCCGCCGCTGGCATAGGCGCGGCTGTTGGCGGTGGTGTAGAGAATGTTCTTGGACGCCTGACGCATCGCCAGCACGGAGGTCGCGCTGGTCTGGTCAGTCACCTTGGAGAAGTCGGTCGCCTGGGGAGTCAGGCAGAAGTCGTTGCCGTTTCGGATTAGGATGTCCGCATCCTGATAGCCGTAGCCGCCGAAGTAGTCGGTCAGCACCATGCCCTTGAAGCCCCACTCGCTGCGGAGAACATCCTTCTGCAGCTCGGGGGTAGCCGCCGCGTACTTGTTGCCGATATAGTTGAAGGCCGACATGACCGCGCCCGCGTGGCCTTCCTTCACGGAGAGCTCGAAGGGCTTCAGGTAGATCTCGCGCATGGCCTGCTCGTTGGTCCAGGTGAGCAGCATGTCGGTGCGGTGCGTCTCCTGATCGTTCAGCGCGAAGTGCTTCATGAAGGAGTAGACGCCGCTCTCCGCCGCGCCGGAGATGGCGTTCGCGGCCATCTTGCCGGAGATGAAGCCATCCTCAGAGTAGTACTCGAAGTTGCGGCCCGCGAAAGCGGAGCGATGGATGTTCATGGCCGGAGCATACCAGCCGGAGACGTCCATCTCATCGGCCATTTTGCCGATGGACTGACCGAAGGCCTTGGCTGAATCCACGTTCCAAGTCGCGGCGATCACGACGCCGGCCGGGAAACCGATGGAAGCCTTTCCGGTGAAGTTGTTGTTGATGGAGGCAGGGCCGTCGCAGTCGATCTGCTGGGTCTTGCCGACGGAGTTCACCGCGATGCTCTGGTAGCCGCCGGTGCCGATCAGGTTCACCATGTCCTCCACGGTCAGCTGGTCAAGGAGCTTCTCCCACTGGGGATCGTCGTAAGCCTTGCCGCGCAGATCGCGGATGGTCAGGCCGTTGCTCGCGCCAGTGACGGGCATCTTGTCGTCCGGATTGTTGAACTTGGTGGGATCATAGGTCTTGTGGTTGTAGAAGCCGTCCTTGATCTCATCGGTCATGGTATAGTCCGTGGGCGCGGCCACCGCCTGCTCATAGTTGGCGAAGCCGTTGGCACGGGACAGATAGGTCACGTTGCCCTTCGCGAAATCGAAGCGGGCAACGGCGGCCTCCTGGTCGGTGGAACGCTTGTTGTCCTGACCATAGGTGATGGTGGAGGCAACGGTGTAGGTCTTGCTGTCGATCGCCTCATGGGCGTTCTTGTTGATGGAGATCACATAGTCGCCCGCATCCAGCACATAGGCTTTCGCGTTCGTGTCGTCGAAGGAAGCCATATCCTCGACGCGGAAGCTGATCTTAACGGTCTCGCTCTTGCCGGACTGCAGCAGACCGGTTTTCGCAAAGGCGACCAGGTTGACCGCAGACTTCTCAATGCCGCCGCTGACATAGGGCGGGTTGAAGTAGACTTCCACGACATCCTTGCCGGCGACAGCGCCCGTGTTGGTCACGGTGACGTCGAAGCTCAGGACGCCGTCCTTCTCGGTGATCTCGCCCATCTTCTGCTCGAAGGTGGTGTAGGAGAGGCCGTAGCCGAAGGGATAAACGACGGACTTGTTGTAGTCGATGACGCCGTCAGCCGCGGCGGTCTCATACCAGCGGTAGCCGACATAGATGCCCTCGACGTAGTCGACAAAGTTCGGGTTCACAACGCTGGGCGGGCCGCCCCAACCGGCAACCTCCGGGGAGACGTCCTCGGCGTTGGTGTAGACGAATTCGCCGATGTTGTTGAAGTTGGGCGCGGCGGTCAGGTCCGCCACAAAGGTGTCAATCGTGCGGCCGGAGGGGTTGACCTTGCCGGTGAGGATTTCGCCCAGGGCGTTGAAGCCGGTCTGGCCGGGGCCGGGCGCCAGAATGACAGCCTTGATGCTGGGGTACTCGTTGACCCAGCCAAGTTCCATCGCGTTGGAGGCGTTGATCACCACAACCACCTTGTCGAAGGCGGCGGTGACCTTCTCAACCATCGCGGTCTCACGGGTGCTGAGCTCCAGATAGTGCTTGGAGGCGTCCAGATCCTCGGGGAATTCGCTGAAACGCATGCCGCGGGCAGCGAACATGGTGCCGCTGCCGTCGTCCACGAAGGTGGCGGGCACAGCGGGATCCAGGCTCTTGGGCAGATCGGCGCCCTCGCCGCCGGAGCGGGAGATGACGATGATGGCCGTGTCGGAGTAAGCCTTCGCATTGTCGATGATGCCCGCAGCGTCATACTCCTCCGCGCTCAGCTCGGGGATGGTCCAGTCCTGGCCCATCATGCCGATGTTGGGGCGGGCGGTACGCCAGTCGGTATAGAATTTCACCAGATCCTGGTTGTACTGGATGCCAGCGTTTTCGAGGCCCTTCAGAAGACTGATGGTCTCATAGTTGGCGGACAGAGAACCGGAGCCTGTGCCGCCGTAGACCGGGTTGGTGGAGGACCAGCCGAAGGTGTTGACCTTGGCGTTCTCGCCCAGCGGCAGCGTGCCGTCGTTCTTCAGCAGGACGAAGCCCTCCGCTGCGATGTCCTCGCAGAGCTGGCTTGCGGTATTAATGCTCTCCTCGCTGATATCGCCGCTCTTCTTGAACACCATGCTCACCATGCTGTACATGGGGCCGGTCAGAATCTGGTTGACGATCAGGATCAGGGCCAGCAGGAAGCAAACCCAGGCCGAGCCGCGGACCAGGCCGCGGGTGGGCTTCTTGATCTTGACGGCGATGATCGTGATGATGATCGCCAGCGCAAGCAGCACGCCGATCAGAATCAGCTGAGGCTTGAGCAGGTTGATGGTTGTTAAGACGTCATCCATGTTGATGCCTAACATTCAGTTTCCCCCTTTTTTGCACCTTTCGGTGCTTGTTACGCTCATTCTACAATAAAAACAAGAATAATACAACATGTATTTTTTGTAGGTGATTTTGCAGAAAATATCCAAATTCGCCTGAATGGAAACGCCCGCGCATCCGCGCGGGCGATAAACGATTGATAGGATGCTGTCAGAGCGTGACACCGCTCTTAAAAATCGCGAGGTCATGGAAGCCGTGGCGTTCTGCCGTGACCAGCTCACCCGAGGCGACGCGGAGCACCTTCTCCTCCAGCTCGGCCGCCAGCTCCGGCAGCGGAATATTCTCTGAGAGGAGACGTCCGGCGTCGAAATCAATCCAGTCCTTCTTTTTAGCCGCAAGCGGCGAGTTGGACGAGATTTTGACCGTCGGCACAGGGCAGGCGAAGGGCGTTCCGCGTCCCGTAGAGAAGAGGACCATCTGCGCTCCCGCCGCCGCCAGCGCGGTCGAGGCCACCAGATCGTTGCCGGGAGCAGACAGAAGATTCAGGCCGGGTGTTTTGACCTGCTCGCCGTATTTCAGCACATCCCGGACAGGGCCGAAGCCGCTCTTCTGGGTGCAGCCCAGCGCCTTGTCCTCCAGGGTGGAGATGCCGCCCGCCTTGTTTCCGGGAGACGGGTTCTCGTAAATGGTCTGATGATGCTCCTCAAAGTAGCGTTTGAAATTGTTGATCAGCGAGACCGTCTTCTGGAATACGGTCTCGTCCTGAGCGCGGCTCATCAGGATCGTCTCCGCGCCGAACATCTCCGGCACCTCGGTCAGGATGGTGGTGCCGCCCTGCGCGCCCAGTCTGTCGGAGAAGCCGCCGATGGTCGGGTTCGCGGTAATGCCGGAAAAGCCGTCCGACCCACCGCATTTGAGGCCAACCACCAGTTTGGAAGCCGGACACGGAACCCGCTTTTCGCCCCGCATATGCTCCGCGAGCTCGCGCAGGAGGGCCATGCCCGCCTCGTGTTCATCCTCCACATTCTGGCAGATCAGGAAGCGGACACGCTCCGGATCATAGTCGCCCATATAGGTTTTGAGAATATCCACACCGCTGTTCTCACAGCCGAGTCCAAGCACCAGCACGCCGCCGGCGTTGGGATGTGTTGCTAAATTGCCCAGGACATGGCGGGTGTTCTCCTGGTCGTCCCCCATCTGCGAGCAGCCGTATGGATGCGCAAAGGCGACGACCGTCTCAACGCCTCCCCCGGCCAGGCTCTGTGCCTCCAGCGCCAGCGCTTTTGCAATCTCGTTGACGCACCCGACGGTGGGCAGAATCCACAGCTCGTTGCGGATGCCGACGCGGCCATCCCTGCGCGGGTAGCCCATAAAGGTTCTCGTTTCAAGGGGCTTCAGGCTTGCGTCCACCGGCTGATAGGTATAGCTCAGTTCGCCGGAGAGCAGGGTGTGCAGGTTGTGGACATGCACGTGGCTGCCCTCGGGGATCGCCTCCTTTGCGTATCCGATCGGGTAGCCATATTTGATCACGTGATCCCCCGCCTTCAGGTCGCAGAGCGCGACCTTGTGACCGGCGGGAATATCGGTCTTCAGCACGACCTTGACGCCGTCGCCGACCGCGGTCTCCCCCGCGGTCAGCTGAGTCAGCGCTACGGCCACGTTGTCGCGCTCCGTGATTCGCAGCAATTGCTTCATCTTTTTCTCCTCGCGTCCTTATACCGCAAAGCGCTCAGTCACGACCTTTTTCATTCCGCGGTCAAGGATATCCGAGAGCGCTTCGATCACAGTCTCAGCCAGATGCGGGATCTTTGTCAGATCCTGTCCGAAGAAAGCTTCATTGGAGAGGAAGGTCTGCACCAGCTCGGCGGGCTTTGCCTCGCTGTTTTCCGCGAAGAAGGAGAGCACCGCGGCGTCGTCCTGCAGGGTATAGGGCTGTCCGTCGCGCTGGCAGACTAGCTTGCCGTCCTCTAACTCTCCGCCGAGATACAGGCTCATCATCGCGGCGAGCGAGAAGGTCAGATGCGGCGGAAGCTCGCCCTTTTTCTCTACATAGCCCAGCAGCGAGGGCAGGCAGCGGGCGCGCCATTTGCTCACGCAGTTCAGGCAGATGTCCAGCAGGCGGTGCTTGATAAAGGGGTTGGCAAAGCGGCCGGTCACCGCCTCGGCGAAAGCCTTCAGATCCGCCTCGGGCAGAGACAGCGTCGGGATCACTTCGTCGTAGAGCGTGCGCTGCATGAAGTTCCGGATGATCGGGTCATTCATCGCCTGGAGCACGATGTCGCAGCCATACTGGAACGCCATGGGCACAAAGGAGGTGTGGGCGCCGTTGAGGATGCGGACCTTGCGCTGCTTGTAGGGCTTCTGGTTGTCGGTATACACGACAGGCAGTCCGCAGGCGGGCAGGGGCAGCTCCGCGCTGAGATCCTTCTCGCTCTCGATGACCCACAGACCGAAGGGCTCGGCTGTGACCAGGATGCGGTCCTCATAGCCCAGCTTTTCCCAGATTGCCTGATCCTCGCCGCGCGGATAGCCTGTGACGATCCGGTCCACCAGCGTGGATGTGAAGACGCAACTCTCGTCAAGCCACTTCTCAAACCGCTCGCCAAGTTTCCAGTTTTTCGCGAGCGCCTTCACGCAGCGGCGCAGCGCGATGCCGTTATCGTCAATCAGCTCCACAGGGAGGATGACCAGGCCCTTGTCCGGAGCGTAGTCAAAGGCCTGCGCGCGCTCGTAAAGGAATTTGGTTAGCTTGCCCGGATAGGATTTCGGGGGGCACGCCGCCAGCTCGTCGCTCTCGTCGAGCACGATGCCTGCCTCGGTCGTGTTGGAAATGATGAAGCGAAGGGTTTCGCACTTCGCGTATGCGGCATACCGGTCATACTCAAGATAGGCATCCACCGCGTCTGAGACGCTGGTGATGACGCGCGCCTGCTCCACCGGCTCCCCATCCACGAGGCCGCGCAGCAGCACCGTATAACGGAAATCCTGCTCCTTGAAGGCCGGGAACAGCGTGCCGATGTTGATTGGCTTGACCAGGACAATCGAGCCGTTGAAGCCCGCTTTCTCGTTGGCGATGTCGATCATCCAATCCGCAAAAGCGCGAAGGAAATTTCCCTCGCCAAACTGAAGCACTTTCACTGGGCGAACCGGCGCGGGCGCCATGGCGGCAGTCAGTCTCTCCATATGAACCATTCCTCCTTGTAAACGCATGGGTAATTCAGACAAAACGGGGCTGTTGTCGTATGCATCTTAATGCATTTTTTCCCGAAAAGCAAGCGTCTGAGTCAATATCGTATGCAGGGGCAAAATTTTTTTAAAAAAAACATGAAATCTTGCAGGAATATCTCATATGGTGTCGAAATGTCCAAATACAATAAAAGAGAAAGGACGTGAAGCCGATGCCCCATCAGAGTTTGCGGAGGCTGAACGACTGACAGCTGCCTCCGCGGGAACCTCAATCACCCGAAAGGAGCAACTGAATCATGAAGATGACCCTGAGCGCGCGCAACATGTCCATCACACCCGGCATTCAACAGCGGATCAACAAAAAAACCGCACGAATGGAGCGCTATCTCCTGCCGGACACCGAGATGCAGATTAAGATGCGCAAGGACAAGAACGACCTGAGAATCGTGGAAATCACCGTCCCGATGGGAAACGGTGTCATCCTCCGCTCCGAGGCTAGCGCACAGACAAACCTCTTCCTCGCCATAGACGATGCCCTGGCCAAAATGGAAAGACAAATCCACAGGCACCGTACCAAGCTTGGCAAGCGCATCCGCGAGGACGCCTTTACAATCGAGGAGCCGGAGTTCATTGAGGATGAGCCCGTAGAAGACGAGGGACCCGCCATCGTCCGGCACAAGACCTTCCCCGTGAGGCCGATGTCCGTGGAGGATGCGGCCATCCAGATGGAAATGCTCGGACACAGCTTCTTCGCCTTTGTGAATGTGGACACGGAACAGATCAATGTACTCTATCAGCGCAAGGACGGCAATCTGGGACTTCTGGAGCCTGAGCTCTGACGCGGGGTCATCGCCCCGCCCGACTGTCACGGGCGGGTATCCCGGTAAGCAGAAGCGTTACAATTGAATATTCCCCGGGCGCCGCCATCAGACGGCGTCCGGTTTTTGATCTTCATAAATCGAGATGACAGAAAGCAAAAACCATGGTATACTCTCCCCTGAAGCAAAACATGGATAAAAATAACTCTGTGTTTTCAAAGAAAAAGGGTAAGAGGAGATTCTGGCCATGGTTGTATGGGTAACAGGCGCCTCCAGCGGACTCGGCCTGGCGACCGCCCGGGCGATCGCTGCGGCCGGGCATACCGTGATTGCGGGCGCGCGCTCCTTTCCCGCGAAAGAAGCGCTTCTTCCGGGCAGCTTCTGCCTGCCGCTCGATGTCACGAGTGATGAGAGCGCTCTCGCTTTCCGGGATGCGGCCCTGAAGATTTCGCCGAGGGTGGACGCGCTGGTGCAGTGTGCCGGCATCCTGACGCTCGGCAGCTGCGAGGAAACCACGGTCGAAGAGTATCGCCGCGTGCTTGAGACGGATTTTCTTGGGATGGTACGGATGGCTAACCTGGCTTTGCCCCTGATGCGGGAGGCGGGCGGAGGACGAATGATCCTCTTCTCTTCTATCAACGGGCTGCTGGGCATCCCCTTTCAAAGCGCCTATACCGCGGCGAAGCACGCGGTGGAGGGTTGGGCCGAATGCATGATGCTGGAGTGCAGGCGGTTTGGAATCCAGATCTGTCTGGTTGAACCCGGCGATCATCGATCCGGCGCCGAAGTGTACCGGGGCCATGCCGCCGCGATGTCGGAGAGCTCCCCCTACTGGCAGGATTTCTGCGACGGCACAGCGGTGATCGCGCACGATGAGCGCCAAGGCTCGGATCCGGATCTGCTGGGCAGGCGCGTCGCGTCCCTTCTGACTAAAAGGAGAATGCCCGGACGCCTGCGGGTGGCCTCGCCCGACCAGAAGCTGGCTGTCTGGCTCCACGACCTCCTCCCCACGCCCCTGAACGCAGCCATCCTTCGCTCCTACTATCTGAACCCTATGAAGGCTCAAAAATACCGTGAGGAAAAAACATGAGCAGCAAACCGCACAATCGGAATATCAATTATGACTGGATGCGCGTCATCGCTATGCTGATGGTCATCATGGTGCATGTGCCGATCAAACCCCTCGCCGGCGTCGCCTGGTTTTCCAGGGGCCTGCACACCTTCCTGATGACCTGCAACGGGCTCTTCTTTATGCTGTCCGGCCGGCTGAATCTGGTCAAGCGCTTTGACACCAAGTCGGACATGCTGCGTTTCTATCAGAAGCGCCTCGAAACCATCGTACTTCCTTTTGTGATCGGAACCGCCATCCTGACGCTTTTCAAGCTGATCAACGGTGGCGCGCCGTTTTCTTTCCTATACTATCTCAAGGTGTTTTACCGTGACCTGATCGGTGATAACGCGGTCATCCATCTCTGGTTCATCTATGAGCTGACTGGGCTGCTGTTGGCCACCCCGTTCCTCGCCCGCATGCTGCAGGGGCTGGATGACAGCATGCTGCGTCTGCTTTTCATCCTGTCTCTCGGCTGGAACACCGTGATGGTCTATCTGTCCTCGAATCTTGGCCTGAGTTTCGGCTATAACAACTGGCTTTTCATGCGCTGGGGCGTACACTATCTGGCGGGCTATGTCTGCTTCCGCCTGGTTCAGCAAAAGCATGAGAACAAGCTGTTTATCATCGCGATCCTGTCCTTTGTTCTGAACGTCGCCTCCATGGTCCTGTGGCCAGACAAAGTGACCTTCTCCACCGACCTGGCGCCGCTGTTCATCCTCTGGTGCATGGGCGCTTTCGTCTTTCTGGAGCGCCGCGTCCGCTGGCCGGCAGGCAAGCTCTCGGCCATCGTCTCCTGGCTGGCGAAATACAGCTATCTGATCTATATCTTCCACTTCGCGGCCTTGCTGGATGTCGTGGCCGTCTATATTCCGCCCGCGCTGCATACCCCTGTCACCTTCCTTGTCTACACTTTCTGTGCGCTGGCGCTCTCGCTGGCCGTCTCCCTTGTGACACATTGGGTGCTGATCAGGCCGTGTCAGGCGCTGCTGAAAAAACTGCCGCGATGGGGCGCGCGTCAGGCGGATACAAAGAACTGATCCTGCATGCTTTCACTCCGTCTGAACGTTCCATCCATGCTTGAATCCAGATCCCATGAGAGAGGCGGAACGCTGAATGCCATTTGAAATTGTCCGAAACGATATCACCAAGATGCAGGTGGACGCCATTGTCAACGCCGCCAACCGTACACTGCTCGGAGGCGGCGGCGTCGATGGGGCGATCCATCAAGCCGCCGGACCGGAGCTGCTGGCGGAGTGCCGCACCCTCGGCGGCTGCGAAACCGGTGAAGCCAAGATCACCCGAGGCTACAGGCTGCCCGCCAAATATGTCATCCATACGGTGGGGCCCGTCTGGCAGGGTGGCTTGCGCGACGAAAGAAAGCTGCTCTTGTCCTGCTACCAGAACGCCCTTCGTCTGGCGCTGGATGCGGACTGTGAGAGCATCGCTTTCCCCATGATCTCCGCCGGCGCCTACGGATATCCAAAGAACCAGGCCCTGGCGGTGGCGGTGGAGGCAATCAGTCATTTTCTGCTGGAACACGAGATGATGATTTATCTTGTGGTCTTTGGGCATGAGGAGCTGCTCAACGGGAAAAAGCTGTTTCAGGATATCAAGGAGTATGTCGACGACGTCTATGTCGAGCATCTGCTTCAATCCAACCGGCAGAGCGAAAGGCAGTCTCTCTGGCACCGGAACAGGAAGGCAGCGCTGGAGAGGGACAGCGAATTTGCATTGCGTTTTTCTGAAGCTGCCCCGAAAGCGCAGAGCAGTCAATACCCCCTTCCCGTGGACGCGATTTCCGCACCGGACTGGGAGAGCCTCCTGCAGCAGACGGATGAAGGCTTTTCGCAATCGCTGCTGCGTCTGATCGACGAGCGTGGAATGACCGATGTCGAATGCTATAAGCGGGCCAACGTAGACCGAAAGCTTTTCAGCAAGATCCGCTCCAATCCGGACTACAAGCCCAGCAAAGCCACTGTCTTTGCCTTTGCTGTCGCGCTGCGGCTCAATCTTGCGGAGACAGAGCGGCTTCTTCAGAGAGCAGGCTTTGCTATTTCGCACAGCAGCCGGTTTGACATCATTTTAGAGTATTTTATCAAGGCCAAAAATTACGACATCTATGAGATCAATGAGGTTTTGTTTGATTATGACATGCCCCTTCTCGGATCCAGCCTGAACTGATCAAACGTCGCATGACAGGCGACCACAAACCTCTCATTTCCGGCTATCCTATCGTTGAGGGTAAGAAACACCCACATAGTCTGAGAAATGGGAGGAATTATTGATGAAGAAGAATTTGACAGAGCTGGTATTCATTCTCGACCGCAGCGGCTCCATGGCGGGATTGGAGGACGACACAATCGGCGGCTTCAACGCCATGATCGAGCGGCAGCGTCATGCCGAGGGAGAGGCCCTTGTATCCACTGTGCTTTTCTCCAACCAGAGCGAGGTCATCCATGACCGCGTGGATCTTCGGCTCGTCAGGCCGATGACCCGCCGCGAGTATTATGTCGGCGGTGGTACGGCGCTGATCGACGCCATCGGCGGTGCGATCCACCATATCGGAAACGTCCACAAATACGCCCGGGATGAGGACCGTCCGGAGCAAACGATCTTTGTGATTATCACGGACGGCATGGAAAACAGCAGTTTCCGCTATTCGAGCAGCGAGGTCAAGGCGATGGTCGCGCGGCAAAAGGAACGCTTTGGCTGGGAGTTTCTCTTTCTCGGCGCGAACATCGACGCGGTGGAAACCGCCGCAAGAGTTGGCATCACGGAAGATCGCGCCGTAAACTTTCACAATGACGCAATCGGACACGCGCTCAATTATGCCACTGTCAGCGAGGCCGTCAGCCGTGTGAGGCGAAAGGACAAGCTCACAAGGGATTGGAAATCAGCGATTGAAGATGACTATAAGAGCAGATAATCAGATCTGCTCTGTTCGGCAGGCGGCCTATCCTTGTGGTAGGCCGTTTTTTGCGTGCTGATTGAATTTTTCCTGCATTTTTTCCACACACACTTGACGATAGACGGTATATTGCTGTATATTATGCATGCATCATTCACTTTGGAGGGCTGGATATGACCAGGGTATTCATTGACGGCAGCGCTGGAACCACGGGATTGCGCATTGCCGACAGGCTGAGCGGCAGAGCGGATTTGGAGCTGATCACGCTGCCTGAAGAAAAGCGCAAGGATCCCGCTTCGCGGCTGGAGGCTTTCCGCAGCGCGGACATGGCCTTTCTCTGCCTTCCCGACAGCGCGGCGCTGGAAGCGGCTGAAATGACTTCCGGCCTGAATACGGTGCTGATCGATACCTCTACCGCGCACAGGGTCGATCCGCAGTGGGTCTACGGCATGGCTGAGCTTCCCGGCCAGCGTGAGCGCATCGCGGGCGCTAAGCGCATCGCCAATCCTGGCTGTCACGCCACAGGCTTCATCGTGCTGGTTGCGCCGCTTGTCCGCGCCGGCCTGATCCGTGCCGACGCAAGGCTGAGCTGTTTCTCGCTGACAGGCTATTCCGGCGGCGGGAAAGCTATGATTGCCCAGTACGAAAACGAGGATCAGCCGCTGCTTCGAGCGCCTCGAATGTATGGTCTGACCCAGACGCACAAGCATCTGCCGGAGATGGCTCGCTGGAGCGGACTAGAGAATCCGCCTGTCTTCTGTCCGGTGGTGGCGCCTTATCTGGCCGGCATGGAAGTCACTGTCACCCTGACCCCGGATCAATTCAGAGGCGCCATCAAAAACATCGAAGAAGTTTACGCCCAGACCTACGCCTCTCGAATCATCCATTTTGACGGCTCTGACAGCGAGGGCGGGTTCCTCTCAGCTGGCGCTTACGCCGGGCGGGATGACCTCTCTGTCACTGTTTACGGTCAGGAGGAGCGCATCGTGCTCACAGCCCGCTTTGACAATCTTGGCAAAGGGGCCTCCGGCGCGGCCATCCAGAATATGAACATTGCGCTCGGACTTGATGAGACCACCGGTCTTGTTCTGTGACAGGAAAAGATGTAAAATGCAAGAGATTCAGATACGCCCTATGACGGCGGAGGACTATGACGGCGTGCGCGCGCTCTGGCTCACCATCCGGGGCTTTGGGATCCGCGCCATCGACGACTCCCGGGAGGATGTGGAGCGGTTCATCCTCCGCAATCCGACCACCAGCGTCGTGGCGGTCGACGGAGATCGGATCGTGGGCTCGATCCTTTGCGGCTCGGATGGACGTCAGGGCTCGCTCTACCATGTCTGCGTCGCCGAGGCATACCGCCGGAGGGGCATCGGAACGCGGATGGTTGGCTGGTGCATGCAGCGCCTGCGCGAGATGGGCATCAACAAAGTCGCGCTGATCGCCTTCTCCCGCAACGATGTCGGCAACGCCTTCTGGCGGCAGATCGGATGGAAGCGCTCGGACGTCAACTATTACGAGTTTGTGCTCAACGAGCGGAACATTACGCGTTTTATCGGGGAGGAAAACAGCCATGAATAAGATTCCCGGCGGCGTGACCGCCGCGAAAGGATTCCGCGCGTCATGCTGTGCCGCGGGAATCAAATACCAGGGCCGGACGGATATGGCCATGGTTTTCAGCGAAAAGCCCTGCGTCTGGGCTGGCACTTTCACCTCCAACCAGGTGAAAGCCGCGCCGGTGATCTGGGATCAGTCCCTGCTGGCGGAGGGAAAGCCTGCGCAGGCGGTGGTGGTCAACGCCGGAATTGCCAATGCGGCAACCGGAGAGACAGGGCTTCGGCTCTGCCGGGAAACGGCCGAAGCTGCCGCCCGCATGCTCGGAATCAGTCCGGAGGCTGTATTGATTGGATCAACCGGCGTCATCGGCCCGCAGCTTCCGCTCGACCGAATCCAGGCCGGTGTCGGCATGATGGCTGAGACGCTCTCCGACAGTCTGGAGGCCGGAACCGAGGCCAGCCGCGCGATCATGACAACCGACACCGTCAACAAGGAGTGCGCCGTCGCGTTTGAGCTCCCGTGTGAGGACGGGCAGACCGTGATCGTCCACCTGGGCGGCATGAGCAAGGGCTCCGGCATGATTCATCCCAACATGTGCACGATGCTCTGCTATCTG
>CAMVAJ010000012.1 GCA_947165425.1 uncultured Clostridia bacterium | reverse complement strand
GAGGAGCGGGACCATGTCAATATCGGCGCCGTCTCCCTCATCGGCGACGGCACCACCGGCGTCATGTTCAACGTCGCCGGCATGCAGCCCCTCATGCCCTACCTCCTCGGCAAGGACCATCCCTCCGGAAAGAAGCGCCTGTGCAACGTGCAGGGCTGCGTCCGCACGGTGGACATCGAGAGCGTCGGCGACCCGACCCATTTCACCTTCTTCGAGATGATGGGCAACTGGTCCCTGGGCGACTACTTCAAGAAGGAGAAGACCCGCTGGAGCTACGACCTGCTGACCAAGGTCTTCGGCCTGGACGGGAAGGAAATCTGCTCCACCGTCTTCGAGGGCAACGACGCCGCGCCCAGGGACGAGGAGACCGCGGGCCTGCTGAAGGAGGTCGGCATCCTGCCCGAGCACATCTTCTATCTCCCCAAGTCCGACAACTGGTGGGAGCTGGAGGGGACCACCGGCACCCCCTGCGGCCCGGACAACGAGTGGTTCTATCCCCGTCATAACAAGCCCTGCGGCCCCAACTGCGGACCGGCCTGCGGCTGCGGACGCTATGTCGAGATCGGCAACGACGTCTACATGCAGTATGTCAAGAAGGCGGACGGCTACGCACCCCTGGCGAACAAGAACGTGGACACCGGCTTCGGCCTGGACCGCATGCTTGCCTTCCTCAACGGCGTGACCGACGGCTACAAGACCGACCTCTTCCTGCCCGTCATCCATGAGCTGGAGCGCAAGTCCGGTCTGAGCTACGACAACGATCCGGAGGCACAGAAGGCCATGCGCATTGTCGCGGACCACATCCGCACCTCCACCATGCTGATCGGCGACGTCAACGGCATCCTGCCCTCCAACGTGGGCGCGGGCTATATCCTCCGCCGCCTGCTGCGCCGCGCCATCCGCTATACCCGGAAGCTTGGGCTCGAGTCCTCCGTCCTGGCGGATGTGAGCAGGATCTTCATCGAGCAGATCTACGACGAGGCCTATCCGCTGCTGGTGGAGAAGGAGGCCTATATCCTGGACGAGATTCTCAAGGAGGCCGCCCGCTTCGAGGCGACGCTGGCCACCGGCATGAAGGAGTTCACCAAGTGCATCACCGGCATCCGCCGCAAGAACGAATTCATGGCCCAGAAGGATCCCGCCTACCAGCCCGAGACCGAGATCAGCGGCAAGCAGGCCTTCCGCCTCTACGACACCTACGGCTTCCCGCTGGAGCTGACCGAGGAGCTCGCGGCCGAGGAAGGCCTGACCGTGGACGCCAAGGGCTTTGCGGAGGCCTTTAAGGAGCATCAGCAGGTCAGCAAGCAGGAGGGCACCTTCAAGGGCGGCCTGGCGGAGCAGAACGAGACCACCGCCCGCCTGCACACCGCCACCCACCTGCTCCACGCTGCCCTGCGCAAGGTGCTGGGCGACGAGGTGGCCCAGAAGGGCTCCAACATCACCACCGAGCGCCTGCGCTTCGACTTCTCCTTCGGCCGGAAGATGACCCCCGAGGAGGTGGCCGAGGTGGAGCGGCTGGTCAACGTGGCCATCGCCGCCGACGTGCCAGTGGTCTGCGAGGAGATGACCGTGCCGGAGGCCAAGGCCAAGGGCGCCATCGGCCTGTTTGAAAACAAATACGGCGACCGCGTCCGCACCTATAAGATGGGTGACTATTCCTTCGAGATCTGCGGCGGCCCCCACGCCGCCCACACCGGCGAGCTGGGCCACTTCAAGATCCAGAAGGAGGAGTCCTCCTCCGCGGGCGTGCGCCGCATCAAGGCCGTCATCACCGGCCCCCAGGCGTAAGATGAGCGATCTTCTCCGCGAGGCGGAAGCCTATATCCGGGAGCTCTTCGCCGGCGAGGCCTCCGGGCACGACGTCTGGCACACCCTCCGGGTCTGCCGGCTCGCCGCCCGGCTGGCCCGGTCGGAGGGCGCGGACGAGGATCTCTGCCAGCTGGCCGCCCTGCTGCACGACGCGGACGACGCCAAGCTCTTTCCCGAGACGGCGGCGGAGCAGCGCCACGCGCGGGACTTTCTCTCCCGCCACGGTCTGCCGCAGGCGGAGATCGACCGGATCTGCCACATCATCGCCCAGGTCTCCTTCAAGGGGACGGACAGTGTGGTGCCCGACAGCCTGGAGGGAAAGTGCGTCCAGGACGCCGACCGCCTCGACGCCATCGGCGCCATCGGCATCGCCCGGACCTTCGCCTTCGGCGGCAGCCGGGGGCGGGCCATCTACGAGCCGGGCACGCAGCCGCGCCTGCACATGGACGAAAAAGCCTACCGCGCGGCCAGCGGCTGCACCATCCATCACTTCGACGAAAAGCTCCTGCTGCTGCGGGACATGATGAACACGCCGTCCGCCCGGGCGCTCGCCGAGGGGCGGCATCGGGTGATGGAGGACTTTCTGAGCGAGTTTTATGCTGAATGGGAGGGGACGAGATAACGTTCCCTCCTCTTGCGATACAGGGCCGAAGACTCGGAGGTGAAGGCTCATGACCGATCCCGCACCGGTCCGCGCCGTCAACGACACCCGTCCGCTCCCGAACCGGGCGCCGGCGGGCAACACGGCCACCGGCACGCTCAAGCTGATCGCGCTGGTTTTCATGTTCATCGATCACCTGGGCGCTTCCATGTTTCCCAGCACGACGGAGCTCCGGATGCTGGGCCGCATCGCCTTCCCCATCTACTGCTGGTGCATGGTGGTCGGCTTTCAGTATACCCGGAACGTTCCGAGATACCTCGGGCGGATCCTGCTGGTGGGGATCATCTCGCAACCCTTCTACATGCTGGCGCTGCACCCAGTGGATGTCTCCCGGAGCCTGCCCGGGCTGATGCGCGCGGTGGCGGCGCGGCCCGTGCTGCTCTATGACCACTCCAACATCATGCTGACCCTCTTCGTCGCGCTGCTGGGGCTCTGGGCAATCCGGGAGAGGCGCTTCGGCTCCCATGTCTGGGGGCCCGCCGCGGCGCTGATCCTGGCCGAGCTGCTGCAAGTCAACTACGGCTGGCGCGGCGTGCTGTTCGTGTTGCTGCTTTACGCCGCCCGGGACCGCCGCAGCGCGCTGGCGGCGGTGATGGCGGCCTTCTGCCTCTTCTGGGGCGCCACCTCCTCCAATGTGCGCAGCATCTGCGGGCTGAATCTCGCGCCGCTGCTCTCCGCCTCGCCCTGGGCTTCCCTGCTCTCCCCCTGGCTGAAGCTGCAGACCTGCGCGATTCTGGCGCTCCCCTTCATCCTGATCCGATTCCGCCGCAACGTCAAGCTCCCCACTTGGCTGGGCTACGCCCTCTACCCGGCGCACCTGATCCTGCTTTGGGGCCTGCTTGTACTGTGCCATCAATAATGCTCGGTGACCGGAGGTGAACCCCATGCGCAAACCTTTCACACTGCTCTTCGCACTGCTCTGCCTGGGCCTGCTACTTGGCCTGCCGGCCTCCGCCGAGGTTGTTGACTATGAAGCCTACCTTCTGGAGGCGACGGACACTCCCATCACGTGGAAGGCGCTCCGGGCGAAGGAGGCTGCCAAGCTGCCTGTATACAGCGCGCCCTTTGACAATGCCTGGCGCGGCGCCAACGGCAAGGCAGCCGTCTACACCGGCGAGCCCTTCATGCTGCTCGGCGCAGCGCAGAACGGCGAGTGGCTCTGGATCGACTACGACGTCGACGGCGAGAGCCGCCGCGTGGGCTGGATCCATGCGCAGCTGAAGGACCCCGATCCCTACCGGAACCTCTTCCCCGACCGGACTTCCCTCCTGCGCGTCACGCAGGAGACCGCCCTCACCGACGATCCGCGCGGCGCACAGCGGACGGTGTCGGTCCTTCAATCCGGCGCGCAGGTCATCGGTCTGGGCACGGTTTCCGTGGAGGACGGTTCCTTCGACGGCTGGCTCTACGTGGAGACGGAGATCGACGGCCAGCCCGCCTGGGGCTTCCTCCGACCGGACGCAGTCGAGGAGATCCCTCTGTACCACATCGAGGGCGATACCCTCGTGATCCACGAGGGCGTGACCGCCCTCGGGGAGGCTTGGGTCGAGGAATGGACAGAGGATGGCGATGTGTACCGCACCTTCGGGCCGGGGTGGCTGAATCTGGGCTGCTTCTACTTCGGAGAGAATACCCCCTCCACGGTTCGCCGCGTCTCCTTCCCCTCCACGCTGAAGGTGCTCGGCGGCGAGGCCCTGGTCTACGGGCATCGGGAGGAGCTTGCCCTGCCGCCGTCCCTGGAGGATGCGGACGCCTACGGGATCTATGCCATGCGAATCGACCGGATCGTTCTGCCAAAGGAGTACGCCGGGCCGATCTTCTTCGACGACCATTGCACGATCGGGGAGTTCGCCGTCGAGGACGGAAACGCCCACTACAAAGCTGTGGACGGCGTGCTCTATACCGCGGACGGCAAGACGCTGCTGCGCTACCCCAACGGCAAGCCGGATCTGCATTTCGACGTCCCCGCCGGCGTGGAGGCGATCGGCAGCGGCGCCTTCTATGACGACGACATGTCAATTCCGCTGCAAACGATCTCGCTGCCCATGGGGCTGAAATCCATCGGGAGTTCGGCCTTTGGCGGCTGCGGACGGCTACAGAATCTGACGGTGCCGCTCACAGTGACCGAGATTGGGGCGGAAGCCTTTTACGGCTGCGTCAGTCTGGAAAGGCTCTCCCTGCCGCCGGGCCTGTCCGCCAACACCGACGACAGCGGGATGGAGCGCGGCGATTTCACTCATTTTAACGGCGACAACGGCGGTACCGTGGGCCGTCCCCGTCCGCGGAGGAGCTGGGAATCCGATGCCGACAGCTTCTCGACAAACATGCTGCTCATCCCCCGCCCCGGCGAGGAGAAGGTCCCGGTCTACACTGCGCCGGAGGGCGGGGAAATCCTCTCCTTGCGCGAAGCTGGCGAGCGGATCGTGATCACCAAGCTCCAGGGGAGCCGCGCAGGCAGGACAGAATTCGACGGCTTTGCGGAAGACTACAGACAAGGCGTTTATCACGACGAATGGTACGACCTGGCATGTCTGGCCAGCTTGCCTGAGGATACGCTCTTCACCGTCACTGATTTCAGCTTCGCGCCTGAAACCTACCGCACGGAGCAGGGGCAGCTGGCTGACCCCGCCCGGGTGGAGTACTTCGATGCGAGGTACGACATCAGCTTCCTAACCGGCCTGTGCGAGTTCGAACTCTCCTTCGCTGAGCCCGTCACCCCGGCCGAGGAGCCGGAGTCCGATTCAGTCGAGATCCCAGTCAAGGACGTGACGCTCTTCCGGGAGGGCCCGGATGAAGGGCGAACCCTCGGGCTGGCCTTCATCCCGGAGGGCGGGCTGCTCGTCCCCCTGCTGGACGCGCCGGACGGAGATCTGCTCCTGAATCTGATCGCGGGCGAACAGGCCGAGGTGCTGGAAACCCAGGGCGGCTGGCTCCGCGTCCGCACCGTCCACGGCGAGGGCTGGCTGCCCGAAGCGCATTTCAAACCCGTTTTGACCAGGGAAGCTCAATGACGCACGCAAGGAGAATAGCCATGGAAATCAGCCTGAATCAGCACTGGACGATGCTCGACGGGGAGAAGCGCTACCCCTGTCAGGTGCCCTGCTCAGTCTATGACACGCTCCTGCAGGCCGGCGCGATCCCGGACCCCTACGTCGGGGAGAACCAGTGGGACGCCGCCGCCGTCAGCGACCGGGATTTCACCTTTGAGACCCGCTTTGACGCGCCCGCGCCGCTGCTCGCCTGCGACCAGGTCCTCCTGCGCTTCGACGGCATCGACACCCTCGCCGAGGTCCTCCTGAACGGGGCGAAGCTCGGCGAGACGGACAACATGCACCGCGTCTGGACCTACGACGTCACAGACCGCCTGAACCCCGCCGGGAACGTGCTGACGGTGGCCATTCACAGCCCCAACCGCTATATCGCTCAGCTGCAGGCCCAGCGCCCGCTGACGGGCGTCAGCTCCACCACGCCGGGCTATCCCTGGCTGCGCAAGGCCCACTGCATGTTCGGCTGGGACTGGGGCCCCGTGCTGCCGGATATGGGCATCTGGCGGGGCGTCTCCCTGGTCGGGCAAACGGCGGGCGCCATCCGCGGCGTGTATTATACCCAGCGCCACGAGGCGGGCTGCGTGACCCTCGCCTGCCGCGCCGACCTCGAGACCTGGCGCGAGGGCGCCGAGGCCATCCTGACCGTCGTCTCCCCCGCGGGAGAGACCTGGCGCGTCCCCCTCGCCGGCGGCGAGGGCTCGGTCGTGATTGAGCATCCCGCCCTCTGGTGGGTCCGGGGCCTCGGGGAGCAGCCGCTCTACACCTGCACGGTGACCCTGACGCATAAGGGGCAGGAGGTCGACCGCCACGCCCGGCGCATCGGCCTGCGGACCCTGACCGTCTCGCAGGAGGAGGACGCCTGGGGCCGAGAGTTCTGCTTCATCAACAACGGCGTCAAGGTCTTCGCCATGGGCGCGAACTATATCCCGGAGGACCAGATTCTCCCGTGCATGACCCGCGCCCGGACGCGCCGTCTGCTGGAGGACTGCAAGGCCGCCAACTACAACTTCATCCGCGTCTGGGGCGGCGGCATCTACCCGGACGAGGATTTCTATGACTGGTGCGACGAGAACGGCCTCATCGTCTGGCAGGACTTCATGTTCGCCTGCTCCGCCTACCGGCTCACCCCCGGCTTTGAGCGGACCGTCCGCGCCGAGTTCCGGGACAACATCCTCCGCCTGCGCAACCACGCCTCCCTGGGCCTGTGGTGCGGCAACAACGAGATCGAGTCCGCCTGGGCGCACTGGGGCTGGCCCGAGGACCCGGAGTGCCGCTCCGACTACCTGCGGCTCTTTGAGGAGATCATCCCGGGGATGCTGCGCGACCTCGACCCGGAGACCTTCTACTGGCCCTCCTCCCCCTCCTCTGGCGGCGGCTTCAACGATCCGGACTCCGCCAAAGCCGGCGACCGGCACTACTGGTCGGTCTGGCACAGCCTCAAGCCCATCGAGGCCTTCCGCGCGGATTACTACCGGTTCTGCTCCGAGTACGGCTTCGAGAGCCTGCCCGACATCCGCACCGTCCGCGCCTTCGCGTCCGAGGATGAGCTGGATCTGTGCGGCAATGTGATGGAGGCACACCAGAAATGCGTGCAGGGGAACGAGAAGATCATGTTCTACCTCGCGCAGATGGTGAACTACCCCGCCGACTTCGAGCGGCTGATCTACTGCTCGCAGCTGGTGCAGGCCGACTGCATCCGCTCCAACGTCGAGCACATGCGCCGCGCCCGGGGCCGCTGCATGGGCTCCGCCTACTGGCAGGTCAACGACTCCAACCCCGTGATCTCCTGGTCCAGCATCGACTATTTCGGCCGCTGGAAGGGCCTGCACTACGCGGCCCGGCGCTTCTACGCGCCGCTTCTGCTCAGCTGCGACGATACCGACCCCGAGCACCCCGCCCTGTATGTGACCAACGACACCCCCGCCGCGGCGCGGCTGACAGTCCGCTGCCGTCTGCGGGACCACCGGGCCGCGATCCTCCGCGCCTGGGAGGAGGAGCTCACGGTCCCCGCCCTCAGCGCCGTCTCCTGCCTGAAGCTCGACCTCTCGGCCGATCTGGCCGACCGCCGGGCGCGCCGCAGCCGCTATCTCGAGTATACCCTCCTGCGGGACGGAGCGCCGGTCAGCGCCGGCACGACCCTCTTTGTCCGGCCAAAAAACTTCGAGATCCTGCCCGGAAAGGTGGAGGTGAAGACCGCCGACCTCGGCGGCTGCTTCGCGGTCACGCTCTGCGCGGACGTCTATGTCAAGAGCGTCTGTCTCTCCGTCGAGGGCGCCGACTGCGTGTTCAGCGACAACTGGTTCGACCTGCACGGGGCGGAGCCTGTGACCGTTACGGTCCCGAAGGCCGGCGAGCTCGCCGCGTGGAGCGCCGACGCGCTGCGTGAAAAGCTCCGGATTCAAAAGTACTGATCCGCATGGCAGGAATTCGGCCTCTCCGCGTCGAACTGCAGAATGTTATCTGTCCGTATCCTGAAAGGATTCCAACGATGAAAAAACTGCTTTCTTTGCTTGTCGCCCTCTCCCTCTCCGGCTCGCTCGCCCTGGCGGAGAACGATGCCGCCTCCGGCTCCTGGGGACAGATCAACCAGTCCCTGGCCCGGGGTGAGGACTGGGTGCGCTATGTCCAGGATCCCACCGACTTCCAGCTCGGGACGGAGACCGAATACCCGGACAATCCAGCCCTCTCCATAGCGGACTGGGGCGAGTATCCCTCCATCGACGGCTCCACGGTCTGCGTGCCGCTGGCCATGGAGCTGGCCCGGCAGTGGCTGGACATGAAGGAGGAGGACCTGAACGGCTTCGTCAACTTCTCCACCACCCCCTACGCCTACGACCGGCTGACCGAGGGCAAGGCCAACCCGATGGTGACCATCCCCTCTCTCGGCATCATGATGGACGATCAGCACCCCGTCGACCTTGTGCTGGGCACCGGCCCCAACGCGGACGAGCGAAAGGCCGCCGAGGAGGCGGGCGTGGAGCTGGTGATGGTGCCGGTCTGCTACGATGCCTTTGTCTTCCTGGTCGGCGCCCAGAACCCGGTGGACGGCCTGACCTCCGAACAGATCCGCTCCATCTACACCGGCGCGACCCGCCTCTGGCGGGAGGTGGGCGGCGAGGAGGACACCGCCATCATCGCCTACCAGCGGCCCCACGGCTCCGGCAGCCAGACCGCCATGGAGGAGCTGGTGATGGACGGCTTCCAGCTGGCCGCGGCGGAGCCCAACTTTATCTCCGACGGCATGTCCGATCTGATTGCCCAGATCGGCAATTTCGAGGGCAGCCGCAGCGCCATCGGCTACTCCTATCTGTACTATGTGGACGCGCTGTACAAGAGCGGAGACCTGAAGGTGCTCTCCGTCGATGGCGCCGCCCCGACGCCCGAGAACCTTCGCAGCGGCGTCTACCCCTACACCGTGTACTACTACGCGGTCTACCGCAAGGGCAACGAGACCGCGGAGCGCTTCGTCAACTGGCTGACTTCGGACGAGGGCCAGGCCTGCGTCGCGCAGGCGGGCTATGTGACTCTGCATTAAACCAGGAGGTTTTGACCCATGAGACGTTTCCTTGCTGTCCTGCTGGCGCTCTGTCTGCTCCCTGTGCTGGGTCTGGCGGAGGAGAGCGCGTCGGAGACCCCCGTCGTTCGGATCTCGGTGGAGGGCTACGGCGACATTTACGCCGAGCTCTACCCCGAGACCGCGCCCATCACCGTGGAGAACTTCCTGAATCTTGTGGACAGCGGCTTCTACGACGGGCTGACCTTCCACCGGATTATCTCCGGCTTTATGATCCAGGGCGGGGACCCGCTCGGCAACGGTACCGGCGGCAGCGGAAAGAACATCAAGGGCGAGTTCTCCGCCAACGGCGTGGAGAATCCGCTCAAGCACGAGCGCGGCGTGCTCTCCATGGCTCGCTCGCAGCAGAATGACAGCGCCTCCAGCCAGTTCTTCATCATGCACGCGGACGCCTCCCACCTCGACGGCAGCTATGCCGCCTTCGGCAAGGTGCTGGCGGGCATGGAGGTCGTTGACCGCGTCTGCGGCCTGACGCCCGTGGAGGACAACAACGGCTCCGTCCTCCGGGAGAATCAGCCCGTGATCAAATCCATCGTCCGCGCCCAGCACGCCGACGCGGACGCCGCCGCCGAGGAGGCGGCGCGCAACGGGCTGGAGGGCGTCTGGCGCGATCCCTCCTCCACCGTGTCGATCCAGCTGCCCGAGGGCTGGAAGCTGACGGAGCAGGCCTCCTACGGCGCGACCTTCACCGACGGCGGAGAGGCCAGCTTTATGGTGGCCGTGCAGAGCCTCTGGGCCCGCAACGCCGGCATCCGCAGCTCCGTGCTGCAGTCCGGCGGCGCCCGTGAGATGGTCGGCACCGCGCTGTTCAACCGGGAGAGCCTGGGCGCCATGCTGACCGACGACCTCGAACAGCTCCGGGACGAGACCCACGGCGGTGTCCTCTACTATGCCGCGGAGGCCCAGACGGAGAGCGGCCCCATCACCAACTGGCTCGGCGTGTCGAAGGGCATGCTCATCCTTGTCACCGCCGACCAGTGCGAGGAGCTGATCCCGGGCATCCTGGACAGCCTGACCGTGGACTGACGGAAGGAAACCAAACCAGACAGAGGGGGATGGATGCGTGTCCAGTCCACTGCAGACGCTGGCCTCCCTGCTGACCGCAGGGATCCTGCTGGCCAGCGAGCCGATCCAGCTTGTCGCCCCGCAGCACAATCCGGCGGATCTGCTGCTGGTCAACCGCGGATGGCGGATCAGCGGCCAGTACTACCCGGAGGTTCGCGTCGCCGACGTCCCCGGCCAGGTGCGCCAGCTCCGTCCGGAGGCCGCGGAAGCCCTGGAGGAGATGTTTGCCGCCTGCCTGGAGGAGGCGGGGGTCCAGCTGATCTCCGTCAGCGGCTACCGCCCCTACGACAAGCAGGAGCGCATCTATGAGCGCAAGCTGGAGCGGGTGAACGGCAGCCGCGCCAAGGCTGACGCCTATGTCGCCCTCCCCGGCGCCAGCGAGCACCAGACCGGCCTGTCCATGGATGTGGGCCAGAAGGGCAAGGATAAGGACACTCTCGGCGCGTCCTTCGCGGACACTGAGGGCGGAAAATGGCTCCGCGAAAACTGCTGGCGCTTCGGCTTCATCCTCCGCTACGACGAGGGCTGGGAGGCAACCACGGGCTACAGCTACGAGCCCTGGCATATTCGCTATGTCGGGCGCGTCCACGCGGCCGCGCTGCAAGCCGCCCCCATGCCCCTGGAGGACTATCTGCTCCGGGTGCGTCAGGAGCGTCTGCGCACCGTGCTTGAACTTGAATAACACGATCCTGCCGAGAAAAAGGAGGCTGGTACCCATGCGTGCCTATCCGATCCTCTCGCTCACGCTGGCCCTGTGTCTGGCGCTTGCGCCCCTCACGATCCGGGCCGAGGAGGATGAGGAAGAGCTGATCATCAATGAATACATGGACGAGCTTCTGGTGGAGGACGTCTATGGCGAAGGCGTGTGGGATTTCCCGGTCGCCCTCTCCGACCTGGACCCGGAGCTGATCCGTATCGCCAACCGGTCCTATCTTCTCCCGAGCGACTATGTGCCCGAGGATCTGACGAAGGTGCCCCGGGATCCGGACGAGGGCGGCATCCGCTGGGCCGTCACCCCCTCGGACGGAAAGCTGAAGGGCCAGTATCTCCGCGAGGCGTGCGCGGAGGCGCTGTGCGCCATGAACGCGGTCATGCGCGAGATCGACGGCTTCCGCGACATGTATCTGAAGAGCGCCTACCGCTCCTACCAGAAGCAGAAGACCATGTACCACAACCGCCTCGCCAAAAACCACGGCAAGGACGACGGCTGGGTCTCCATGGAGGGCGCGAGCGATCATCAGACCGGCCTGGGCTGCGACGTTGTCCCGAAGAACTGGAAGGACAAGTCCATGAACGAGAAGATGATGAAGGAGCCCGAGTGCCAGTGGATGGCGGAGCACTGCCACGAATACGGCTTCATCATCCGCTATCCGGCGGACAAGAAGGAGCATACCGGCATCAACACCGAGCCCTGGCACCTGCGCTATGTCGGCATTCCGGTCGCCACCTACATCATGGAGAACGGCCTCTGCCTGGAAGAGTTCCACGACCAGCTGCAGGAGGCCATCGACCGTTTCCTGCTCGCCGGGGGCGATCCCGCCCTTGTCGAGCCCCTGATTCAGCGCACCGCGGAAGAATAACGAGGAGGATCATCCAATGTTGAAAGGCTTCGGCATCACCAAGGGCGTCAACCTGGGCGGCTGGCTCTCTCAGTGCGACTACTCCCAGGATCGGCTCGATCATTTTATCACAGAGCCCGACATCGCCCGCATCGCCTCCTGGGGCGTGGATCACGTCCGCCTGCCGGTGGACTACAACGTGTTCGAGACCGAGGACGGCTTCCGCCGGGTGGAGACCGCCATCGGCTGGTGCCGCAAATACGGGCTGAAGCTGGTGCTGGATCTGCACAAGACCGCGGGCTTCTCCTTCGACAAGGGCGAGGCGGAGACCGGCTTCTTCGACAGCGAGCCCTACCAGGAGCGGTTCTATCAGCTCTGGGAGGCGTTTGCCCGCCGCTTCGGCAAGGATCACGAGGACGTGGCCTTCGAGCTGCTCAACGAGGTGACCGAGGAGCGCTTCATGCCAGCCTGGAACCGGATCATCGCGGTTTGCATCCGCCGCATCCGGGCCATCGCGCCCGAGAGCTGGATTCTCGTCGGCGGCTACCACAACAACCAGGCATACGCCGTGCCCGCCCTCGATCCGCCCGCGGACGAGCGAGTGCTCTACAACTTCCACTGCTACAACCCGGTGACCTTTACCCACCAGGGCGCCTACTGGGTGGACCAGATGCCGCCGGATTTCCGGCAGGCCTTCGAGGATTCCGGCGTGGACGAGACCTACTTTGAGAAGGTCTTCGCCCCGGCGGTCGAGGCCGCGGCCCAGCGGGGCACCGCCCTGTACTGCGGCGAGTACGGCGTCATCAATCTCGCGAACCCGGAGGATACGCTCAAGTGGTACCGCCTGATTCACGAGGCCTTTGAGCGCTTCGGGATCGCCCGCTGCGCCTGGAGCTACAAGGAGATGGATTTCGGCCTGAGCGATCCCCACTATGACGGGGTTCGGGACGAGCTGATCAAGCTGCTCTGACACAAGGCGTCCTCCCCTCCGGGAGGGCGCTTTTTCGCTGCCCGCGGGGCGTCATTTTCCCTTGACAAGCGCGCGGCGATGGTGTATATTCTCTTTAGCGGGTAAAAGCTGTAAAGCGTCAAAGACCCGCCCGAGAAGAAAGGATGAGCGCAATGCCGATTACGGACCTGCTTGAGCGGAACAGCAAACTATACGGCGATGAGGTTGCCCTGGTGGAGTTGAACCCGGAGATTCAGGAGGAGCCCCGCGTGACCTGGCGCGAGTATGAGCTGATCCAGCCGACCTCCTCCGTCCCCTACCGCCGGGAGATCACCTGGGCCGTTTTTGACGAGAAAGCGAACCGTGTGGCCAATCTACTGCTCAAGCGCGGCATCCGCAAGGGGCAGAAGGTCGCCATCCTCCTGATGAACTGTCTGGAATGGCTGCCCATCTATTTCGGCATCCTCAAGGCCGGCGCCGTGGCGGTGCCGCTGAACTTCCGCTACGCGGCGGACGAGATCGAGTACTGCGTCAAGCTGGCGGACGCGGACGTCCTCTTCTTCGGGCCGGAGTTCATCGGCCGTGTGGAGAATATCGTGCCCTCCATCGGCTCCGAGCGCCTGCTGTTCTTTGTGGGCGACAGCTGCCCCTCCTTCGCGGAGAGCTACGCCGAGGCCGTGGCCAACTGCTCCTCCACCGCGCCAAAGGTGCTGATCGAGGACACGGACGACGCCGCGATCTACTACTCCTCCGGCACCACCGGCTTCCCCAAGGCGATCCTCCACGACCACACCGCCCTGCTGCAGTCGGCGCGGATGGAGGCCATCCACCACGAGACCACCCATAACGACGTCTTCCTGTGCATCCCGCCCCTCTATCACACCGGCGCGAAGATGCACTGGTTCGGCTCCCTCTACACTGGCAGCCGCGCCGTCATCCTGAAGGGCTCCTCCCCCAAGGCGATCATGGACACCATCTCGATGGAGAAGTGCACCATCGTCTGGCTGCTGGTGCCGTGGTGCCAGGACATCCTGACCGCGCTCGACCGGGGCGATCTGACCCTGGAGGGACGCAACATCTCCCAGCTCCGGCTGATGCACATCGGCGCGCAGCCCGTGCCGCCGTCCCTGATCCGCCACTGGCTCGAGTACTTCCCGAACCACAAATACGACACCAACTACGGCCTCTCTGAGTCCACCGGCCCCGGATGCGTGCACCTCGGCCTTGAGAACATCCACAAGGTCGGCGCCATCGGCATCCCGGGCTACGGCTGGAAGTGCAAGATCGTCGATGAGCACGACGTCCCGGTGAAGCAGGGGGATGTCGGCGAGCTCTGCGTGAAGGGCCCCGGCGTCATGAAGTGCTACTACCACGACGAGAAGGCCACCGCCGAGGCCATCAAAAACGGCTGGCTCCACACCGGCGACATGGCCATGCAGGACGAGGACGGCTTCTACTTCCTCGTGGACCGCAAGAAGGACGTCATCATCACCGGCGGCGAGAACCTCTATCCGGTGCAGATCGAGAACTTCATCGCCGCCTGCCCGAAGGTGCACGACGTGGCCGTCATCGGCCTGCCGGATCAGCGTCTGGGCGAGATCGCGGCGGCGATCATCCAGGTCAAGCAGGGCATGACCTGCACCGAGGAGGAGATCAACGAGTTCTGCAAGGGCATGCCGCGCTACAAGCGCCCGCGGAAGATCATCTTCGCGCCCGTCCCGCGCAACGCCACCGGCAAGATCGAGAAGCCCAAGCTCAGAGAGCAGTACTGCGGCGTCCGTCTGGTCGAGGCGCAGATCGAGCGCGTCTGAGCAGGCGACCTTCACTCAACGACCGCCCCTCCCGGGCTTATCCGGGAGGGGCGGTTTTTTCCATTGTTTTTTTGCTGTTCTTGCAGGAAAAGAAAAAGAAACGTCGTATAATTGAAATTGGGATAGGTTGGTACTGTCCCGCAACTTTCCACGTTTCTGGAATACATCAAATCAATCGGAGGGAAACAGCATGAGTCTGGATCTGGGCTACCTGGGCATCTACAATGCCAAAGCCGTCTATCGCAATCTGACCCCCGCGCAGCTGACCGAGTGGGCGCTGTGCCGCGGTGAGGGCACCCTGAGCAACACCGGCGCGCTGGTGGTGAAAACCGGCAAGTACACCGGCCGCAGCGCCAACGACAAGTTCATTGTCGACGTGCCCGCTGTCCACGACGAGATCGCCTGGGGCAAGGTGAACCGCCCCACCACCCGCGAGATGTTCAACGCCCTGTGGGGCAAGGTGATGGCCTACCTGCAGAATCGCGACATCTTCGTCTTCGACGGCATGGCGGGCGCTGATCCGAAATACACCAAGCGCTTCCGCATTGTCAACGAGCTGGCCAGCCAGAACCTGTTCATCCATCAGCTGCTCCGCCGCCCCACCTGCGAGGAGCTGGCCGATTTCACCGAGGATTATGTCATCGTCGCCGCGCCAGGCTACAAGGCTGATCCCGCCGTGGACGGCACCAACTCCGAGGCGGCCATCCTCGTGGACTTCGACGCCAAGCGCGTGCTGATCTGCGGCACCCAGTATGCCGGCGAGATCAAGAAGAGCGTCTTCACCATCATGAACTACATCCTGCCCAAGGAGGGTGTCTTCCCGATGCACTCCTCCGCCAACGTGGGCAAGGACGGCGACAGCGCCGTGTTCTTCGGCCTCTCCGGCACCGGCAAGACCACCCTGTCCGCCGACCCCAACCGCTTCCTCATCGGCGACGACGAGCACGGCTGGGCCGACGACTCCGTCTTCAACTTCGAGGGCGGCTGCTACGCCAAGTGCATCGACCTCTCCCCCGAGGGCGAGCCCGATATCTACAACGCCATCAAGTTCGGCGCGCTGGTCGAAAACGTGGTCATGGATCCCGAGACCCGCGAGTTCGACTTCCACGACTCCTCCCTGGCCGTCAACAGCCGCGTGGGCTATCCGATCGAGTACATCAACAACGCCGTGCTCTCCGGCAAGTCCTCCTCTGTGCCCAGCGTCGTGATCTTCCTGACCGCCGACGCCTACGGCGTGCTGCCGCCCATCTCCAAGCTGAACGCGAAGCAGGCCATGTACTACTTCGTCTCCGGCTTCACCTCCAAGGTGGCCGGCACCGAGATCGGCGTGACCGAGCCCGTGCCCACCTTCTCCACCTGCTTCGGCGAGCCCTTCATGCCCCTGGACCCCTCCGTCTACGCTAAGATGCTCGAGGAGAAGGTCATCAAGGCCGGCACCCGCGTCTACCTGGTCAACACCGGCTGGAACGGCACCGGCAAGCGCATGAAGCTGGCCTACACCCGCGCGATGGTCACCGCCGCCCTCACCGGCGAGATCGAGAAGGCGAACTTCGTCACCGATCCCACCTTCGGCGTGGAGGTTCCCACCGAGATCGCCAACGTGCCCTCCGAGCTGCTGATCCCGGAGAACACCTGGCAGGACAAGGCCGCCTACAAGGCCGCCTGCAAGAAGCTCGCCGAGAGCTTCGTCCAGAACTTCAAGAAGTACACCAAGATGCCTGCCGACGTCGTCGCCGCGGGCCCCAAGGCGTAAAGGAAACCAACCGAAAAGAGCGAGCCGCCGGCTCGCTCTTTTCGATTGCGCTTTCAGGCCTTCAGGAGCATTTGCTCGCCGCGGTGCTCCGCCCAGGCCATCGCCGCCAGCCCCAGCACCATCACGCTGTAGGTGATCCAGTGCGGGATGTCCGTCTTGTCCAGGGCGAACTCCTCCGCCACCGTCAGCAGGAGCACCACCAGGCCCACCACCGCGGGCAGCCAGTGCCGGCGCTCCCTCCTTCCAAGGCGGAAGGCCATCCAGACCAGCACCGCCTCGCAGAAGGCGTAGCAGACCACCTGCTCCGCCTTGACGAAGAGCCAGACGATGGTGTTCATCCGCAGGCTCTCGCAGAGGATCTGCGGCAGGCACAGATAGAACAGCGTCCGCATAAAGCGCCGCGGCTCGCCCCGGTGGCGCAGCGAGAGCGCCAGCGCCACCAGCGCGAAGAGCGCCTCCAGCATGAACACCGCCAAATACCATTCCGTGTACTCCGAATCCCAGGCGATGCCCTGGGCATAGGGGAAGAAGCCGCTCTCCAAATACATGCCGACGCCCAGCATCGCCAGATACCGCTCGGCATAGCGCGCAAATGCCACCATCAGCGCGCCCCAGGGCGCGAAGGCGTTCAGCGCCTCGCCCGGCTTGAGGCCGGCGAGCTTCGCCGCGAGGGCCACGCCCAGCGTCACGCCCGCCGCGCCGCCCCAGAAGGACAATTCCTCCACATTCAGGCTCACGAGATATGGCCAGAAGGCCGCGCCGCGCGGCATGATGTTGATCCGCAGCAGCACATAGCCGAGCTTGGCGCAGATCAGGCCGAGCGCCGGGCCAAGCACCAGCGTCAGGCAGCCCGCGGCCAGCCCCCGGCCGGAGCGCTGCCGCAGCAGCGAGGTATACGCGATGACGCACAGGCACCAGCCGATGGCCATGCAGCGAAGATATGCGGTCAGATCCATCTTGCTCCTCCTCAGTCCGCGAACCAGGCGCTCGCAAAATAGATGATGTCGGTGATGGGCCGGATGTTCTGCTGGCCCTGGGTAACGTTGTTCTTCTTCTTGCCCATGAAGACCATCTGGGTGGAGTTGCCGCCATCGAGAATGTAGACCGTCTTGCAGGGCGCGATGCTCAGCGCCAGGTCACGCATCGTCGGCAGGTCAATGCCGTAGTGCGCGCAGCAGAGCACCATGTAGTGCAGCTTGTCGATCTGGGCGATGCACATGCGCTGCGCCCGGCGGTCCGGCTCGGAGTAGGCGGGAGAGCGGCTGTAGTCGATGATGATCTCATCGTCCACCTTCTCCCCGTCGATCACGACGGCCGGTCCGAACTGGAACGCGTTAATGACCTTCTTTCCGTCGATCTGCGTCTTGTCCAGCGCCGCCAGATCCTCCTCCCGCTTGTAGATATGAAAGTCGCCCTCCTCGTCGATGAGGAGCATATCCAGCCCCGGCTCGATCGTATCGCGGAAAAGCGTCCCCTGTCGGAGAATGTAGTTGTTGCTCTTGTTGCCCGAGAAGGAGGCGCAGAAATCGCCGTTGATGGCGATCACCGCGTTGGTGCGCTTGGCCATCGTGGTGGCGGGCACCTTGGCGTTGGAGACAAATTTGTTGTCCGCGGAGGCCGTGCGCAGCTGGCTGGCATCCTTGATGGAGATCAGGGCATAATAGTATGTGCACTGCCATTCCCGGCTCTCCACGCGATGGTACTCCACCCGGATCGTGGGGTCCTCATAGATCTCCACCCCGTCCGCCTTGGACTGGTTCTTGGTGTTCAGGGGCGCGCCGCCGGTCAGGTCGATCGGCAGCGGGCGGAACTCGTCCGCACAGGCCCCGACGCACAGGCATACGGTCAGCAGAGAGACGAGAATAGCAGTCAGTCTTCTCATGTCCTTTTCTCCTTAACATATGTAATCTTGACAATTGATGCCGGATGCGCTATGATGACACCAGGAGAAGCGGCTTCCTGGTGCGAGCAGGATTACGTCCCTTCCCCGGTGAACACCGTGAAAGTAACCGTTACCCTTTGCCGAGGGCGGTTACTTTTTCATTGCCGTAACAATGACCAAAGCAACAGTCGCGATGACATAGATGAGCGTTAACGCTTCCATTGTCGTCATATGATCGCCCCCTCCGCATGAAATCCGGATCGGGGCCGCTTACCGCTTCACCCTGGGCCGACCGTGCGCCAGCACAGTCAACATATTGATTTTACCTTGTGACACGTCCATTGTCAATTCCTTTTTCTACCCCATCCCGCCTTGTCTAAACCCGCCAAATATGGTATCATCCACCCGTACCCTGAACCCCAATACACGATAAGGATCAAATCATATGCCGAACGAGAGATTGTCCCGCATCCGGAATTTCTGCATCATCGCCCACATCGACCACGGCAAGAGCACCCTCGCCGACCGTCTGCTGGAGTCCACCGGCGTTTTTGAAAAGCGCGAGATGGTGGAGCAGATTCTGGACAGCATGGAGCTGGAGCGCGAGCGCGGGATCACCATCAAGTCCAAGGCGGTGCGGATGCGCTACCAGGCCTCCGACGGGGAGACCTACACGCTGAATCTGATCGACACCCCCGGACACGTGGACTTCACCTATGAAGTGAGCCGCGCGCTGGCCGCCTGCGAGGGCGCGCTCCTGGTGGTAGACGCCACCCAGGGCATCGAGGCTCAGACCCTGGCCAACTGCTATATGGCCCTGGACCACGACCTGGAGATCATCCCGGTGATCAACAAAATCGACCTGCCCAGCGCGCAGCCGGAGGTCGTCAAGCAGGAGATCGAGGACGTCATCGGTCTGGACGCCTCCTACGCGCCCTGTATCTCCGCCAAGACCGGCCAAAACATCGGCGACGTGCTGGAGGCAATCGTGAAGTATATTCCCGCGCCCTCCGGCGATGAGAACGCCCCGCTGCAGGCGCTGATTTTCGACGCCCTCTACGACAATTACCGCGGCGCGATCTGCTTTGTCCGCGTCAAGGAGGGGACGGTTCGGCCCGGCATGCGGATGCGGCTGATGGCCACGGGCGGCGAGTTCGACATTGTGGAGGTCGGCACCTTCAACCCCGGCTACGCCCCTTGCGACGCCCTGCGCCCTGGAGAGGTCGGCTACATCGCCGCCTCCATCAAGGACGTGCGCGACACCCGCGTGGGCGACACCATCACCGACGCCGCCCGCCCGGCCGCGGAGGCGCTCCCGGGCTATAAGCAGGTGACGCCCATGGTTTTCTGCGGCATCTACCCGGCCGACGGCGCGGACTATCCCGCGCTGAAGGACGCGCTGGAGAAGCTGCGCATGAACGACGCCTCCCTCACCTTTGAGCCGGAAACCTCCGTCGCCCTGGGCTACGGCTTCCGCTGCGGCTTCCTGGGCCTGCTGCATATGGACGTCATCACCCAGCGGCTCGAGCGGGAGTTCGATCTGGATCTGGTGACCACCATCCCCGGCGTCATCTACCACATCCACAAGACCGACGGCACCATGGTCTCCGTGGACAACCCCACCAAGCTCCCCCCGGTGACGGAGATCGCCTCCACCGAGGAGCCCTATGTCCGGGCGGAGATCTTCACCCCCCAGGCCTATGTGGGCACGCTGATGGATCTGTGCCAGGAGAAGCGCGGCATCTTCATCGACATGCAGTATGAGGGCAGCCGGGTCAAGCTGAACTACGACATGCCGCTCAACGAGATCATCTTTGACTTCTTCGACACGATCAAGAGCCGCAGCCGGGGCTACGCCTCCTTCGACTATGAGCTGAAGGACTACCGGGAGAGCAACCTGGTCAAGCTGGACATTCTCCTCAACGGCGATCTTTGCGATGCCTTCAGCCAGATCGTCCACCGGGACAGGGCCTATCCCCGGGGGCGTGTGCTCTGCGAGAAGCTGAAGGACGTCATTCCGCGTCAGCAGTTTGAGATCCCCATCCAGGCGGCCATCGGCGGGAAGATCATCGCCCGCGAGACAGTCAAGGCCATGCGAAAGGACGTGCTCGCCAAGTGCTACGGCGGCGATATTACGCGCAAAAAGAAGCTGCTGGAAAAGCAGAAGGAGGGCAAGAAGCGCATGCGCCAGTTTGGCACAGTGCAGGTGCCGAGCGAGGCCTTCCTGGCTGTGCTGAAGACGGAGGACAACTAATCGCCGATCCGACCCGCGGCCTCGGCCATGACGCCAGCCGCGCCGTCTGCTTCACCGGCCATCGGATCAACCATCTCCGCGAGGAGCTGCCGGTGCTCTACAACAGGCTGAACCGCGTCCTCGAAGCCCTCTGGGCGCGGGGATACCGCCGCTTTCTCTGCGGCGGCGCGACAGGCTTCGATACCCTCGCGGCGGTCTGCGTCCGCCAGCTGCGCGCCGCGCACCCGGAGGCGGAGCTCGTGCTGGCCCTCCCCTGCGAAAACCAGACCCGCGGCTGGAAGGCGACCGACCGTGCCGTCTACGAGGAGCTCCGCGCGGACGCCGACCGCGTGATCGTGCTCGCGCCCCACTACTATCCGGGCTGCATGCTCGTGCGGGACCGGTTCATGGTGGACCACGCCTCCTTCTGTGTCGCCTGCATGGAGGAGTCGACCGGCGGCACGGCCTACACCGTGCGCTACGCGCTGCAGCAGCAGCTCCCGATCCTGAACATCGCCATCGCGGCGGAGGCCGATCATTTCTGCGACGAGCTGTCCGATCTGCCCTTCTGACCGCAAGTGAAAACCCGCCTGCTCGCACAGACGGGTTTTCGTTTGCCATACAGGTTTGGGGTTGCGCGCTCACTCCTCGGCCTTGACCTCCGCCTCGGTGGGCGCGGCCTCGGGGGTTTCGGCCTGCGGGATCTCCGCCTCGGGATTTGCCTCCGCCGGGGCCGTCTCAGCCTCCTGCGCAGGCGCGGCCTCCGCGGTCTCAGCCTCGACAGGGGTCTCCTCCGCCGGGGCTTCCGCCGTCTCCTCGACGGCCTGCGCCACGCTCTCCTTCAGCGCCTGGCAGCGGGCGATCTGCGCCTCCGCGTCCGCGTAGCTGCCGGCCTGGGTGAAGGCCTCCGCCGCGCCGTCCCAGTTCTCCTCGCTCAGCAGCGCGGCGCCCTTGCGGTAGTACACCGCCTTGACCTGGATCACCGCGTCGGAGTAATCGCCCAGCGCGGCATACTGCGCCGCCGCGCCGTCCCAGTCTCCCGCCGACTCCAGCGCCTGGGCCTTCCGATAGAGAGACTCCTGCGCCATGCGGTCCGCGTCCTGATAATTCTTCAGCGCCAGGAAGGCCTCCCGCGCCTCGTCATACTGAGCCTCCCCCAGAAGCGTGATCGCCGCGGCGTAGGCTGCCTCGATGGCCTTGGCCTTCTCGTTCGCGTCGCCGTAGTCCCCGGCGCGCACATAGTCGTCATGGGCCTTCTGCAGATCCCCGAGGTTCTCCGCCTGCGCGCCCAGGGCGAAATAGCAATGCTTGAGCGGCTCGGCGGCCTCGGGATAATCGCCCAGGCCCAGGAGGATCTCCGCCGCCTCGGCGTACTTTTCCTCCTCCACCAGCGTCAGCGCCTGCTGATAGAGCGCGTAGCTCAGGCTCTCGGCGGCGCCCGCAACGCCCCGGGCGCTCAGCAGCGTCAGAAGCGGCATCGCGTCGGCCACGCGGCCCTCTTTCATCGTGGAGTCCGCGAGGTCGTAGACCTGGCGGTTCATCTTCTCCGCGTCGTCGGAGTAGGTCATATCCAGCAGCGCGGTGAAGTCGTACTCGGAGGTCTCCGTCCAGCCGCTCGCCGTATAATTGGCCGCCTGCGCCTGGAAAAGGCCATCCAGCTTGCGGTCCGCCAGCCCCGCGATCTTCTCCTCCGTGTCCCGGAAGGTCTTCAGGCCGCGAAAGGCGGCGTCCGCGCCCTCGTAGTCCGCGCTGTCCGCCAGGGCTTCCGCGCGATAGTAGGCCGCCTGCAGCGCGGCGTCGTTGAAATCCCCCAGCGCCTCCAGCGCGGCCGCCGCCTCTTCATAGCTCTTCTGCTCCGCGAGGCTCATCGCCCGGGCATACATCTGGTACCGTGTCGCGTCCTCGTAGCCGCCCAGCGCGCCGAAGGCCTCCGCCGCGGCGTCCCAGTTGCCGGCCGCCAGCTCCATCTTGGCTGCTGTGTAGCTGTCCGCCAGCTCGGCGGCGCGGCTGTCGTGCGCGCGCTTGGCGCTGTCGCGGTATCCCTCCAGCGCCGCGTAGGCCTCCCTCGCCTTGGCCCACGCCCCGTCCGCCTGCGCGCTGCGGGCGTCCAGATAGGCAACCATGCGCCGTGCGTCCTCATAGCCGCCCAGCGCCGCGAAGGCCTCACGCGCCTTCGTCAGGCTTCCGGTCTCGAACAGCTCCACGGCCTGCGCGTAGCGCTCCGCCTCCGTGGGCGGAACGGGCTCCTCCTTCGCCGCGCAGGAGCTGAGCAGCATCAGGATCGCCAGCATAAGGGCCAGCAGGCTGATACCCCGGCCTCTGGATACTTTGACACCATCTTGTCTCATCGCGTGTCCCTCCGTTTTCTCATGTTCATCTGTCCCCGGACGCCATGCGCTGCCCGCGGAGCAGGTCAAAAACGCACCTTCATGTCGTCTGTCTCGATATCAAATTATAGCACAGCGGCCAGAGGCGCGCAAGCGCTCCGCCGCCCGCAGCGCTGCCCGGCGCAGAGTTTTACAAGCATTGATAAATGGTTTCATTCATGACGAAAGTATGACAATTGTCCGCATCCTTCCGATCAAAAAACGCCTTCGGCGCTTGCGCTGCCTCGCCTCCGGCGGGATCTTCACCGGGCCGCAAAAAAACCGCTTGACAAAAACCTGTGCCCGTCATATAATTGTCGCGTTGCAGCAAAGGGGCTTGGTGTAATGGTAACACGTGGGTCTCCAAAACCTTTGTTGAGGGTTCGAATCCTTCAGCCCCTGTTTGCAAAAAGCCTTGTAAATCAAGCATTTACAAGGCTTTTTCTTGTGCTTTTTAGCGGTTTGACCCTTATTTTGACCCTTATTGGGTATAAATACCCTTATCCGACCCCTATATTTGCCATGTATTGATCCATTCTGTTAGCCGATGCAATAGCCATGTCGATAGTATAGGCGGCGTAAATGTCCATCGTTACGCTAATGGTTTTGTGCCCCAGATTTGCAGAAATTGTTTTTATATCATCCCCAGCACGAATACACATAACAGCGTAAGTATGTCGCAAATCATGAAAGCGGAAACCAGCTTTCCCTATTTTATCACCAAATCGCCGCGCTTCATGCGTTAGTGTCGAATGGCAAAGGTGTTTTCCCATCGGATCAGTAAAAACCAAATCTGTAAATTCGTCCCCCCATTGTCTGCCCAGTTGGAAACGCCGTTTCGCTTGCTCCAGTTTCCAAGATTTAAGCCATGACATAACCATCGGGGCGGGGCGAATGATCCGAACGGCGTCCGTTTTTGTTGTGGCCAGGCTATAACCTGTCCCGGCAACCTTGCCATGAATTAGCTGTCTTTCTACTCGGATTGTTCCCTTCTTAAAGTCTATATCATTCCATTTCAGCCCCATCAATTCCCCTTGCCGCATTCCTGTGAAAAGAGCGACCCGAAACAATGTTTCGTTTGCGTGTCCAGAGACAGCTTCTAAAAACTTCTTTGTTTCACTTTCGTTAAGCGGCATTATGCTCTTTTTTTCCATGCGGGGTAATTCGATATATGTACACGGGTTTTTGCGTATCATATCATTCTGAACCGCCCGAGAAAGTGCGCTATTCAGTACGGCAAAACAGTTTTTGACAGATTTCGGAGCAAGCGGTTTTTCTCCGCTGGAAATGGTGTTTACAAATTTCTGAACGGCGGCATGGTTCAACCCCGTTAGTTTGACCGCGCCCAGATGCGGAATAATCCAGTTATCCACTTGCTTTTTATATGAGTATAGCGTGTTTGGTTTTATAGAGATACAATACACGTCAAGCCATTTTTCTAACCAGTCTTTCAGCGTGAGTTTAGCGGGCGTTTCGATTGATATTCCATCATCCCGGTCTTTTATCGCCGCTGTCAGTTTATCTTTGACTTCTTTTTGTGTTTTCCCATAGAATGACCGCTGTTTCTGTTTTCCTGTCTTTTGATCCACCGATAGCGTCAAACGGGCCTCCCATCTCCCATCTGGGCGTTTACGAATTGTCCCCCGTCCATTTGCGCTCTTATTAGCCATTTTTTACCCCTCCAGCGGTCAGATTCTTGCAAAGAACAATTCCTGTTTCTTCCTATTTACTATATCACACTTAACGGATAGTGTCAATTTATTATGATGCTTTGATATTACATGACAAGTTGACAAAACGATCCACGTTGATATAATACGTTTGAACGGCGAGGGCCCTACAAGATAGTGTATTGGTTTTCTCGCCTTTTACTATATATGGAGGTATTCAGAATGAACAAAAACCAGCACACAGAAAACGCGCCGTTCTGCTCTATTCGTGAAGCGTCTATGCGGACGGGGTTATCAATCGGCTATTTGCGGACAGGGTGCCAAACCGGGAACGTCCCGCATATCAAGGTCGGCAAAAACTACCTTGTGAATATCCCCGCTCTGCTAAAAAAGCTTAACGCAGAAGAATGATTTGCGAAGGGATGGGATCAAAATGGAGCAAATTGGTAAAATTGAATTGATACCACAAAAGCTAACAATAAACATAGAAGAATATGAAGCCTATACAAAAACAGTTCCCCGCGAAGATTTGTTTGCAAAAGATGCACAGGGAAAATGTACGGGCATAGACGAAAACAGCTTCGCACAAGCATACATTGAAGAGAACAAGTGTGTATGCGATAACGGCATTCTTTATGCCCCGTATGAGAAAAACGGCCAGCTTTCCGACGATCAATTAAAAGGCAGTATTTTGGGAGTGCTTGTAGACTTAGGTTATAAAAGCGGTCTAAATCCAACGGTTAATAATCTGGCCGCAATAATAAAGCTATCCTGCATCGGAGAAGTCAAACCCGACCCAAACATATTACCCTTCGCAAATGGTGATTTAGTGATTACCGGGACGCGCCCAACAACCGATTTGCAAACATGGACGTTCCAACTAAACCGAAAAAGGTGTTTACCCTATCGTTTTGCTGTTGATTTTCCGATTAAAGAAGCTGAATGTCCCAAATGGGAGAATTATTTATCCGGGCTATTCTGCAATGACGAAAGCGATATAGAAACTTTGCAAACTGCGTTAGGGGAAATGATGACACCATCCTCTGAATCACAAGCGGCATTATTCTTGGAGGGTGTTAGCGGGTGTGGAAAATCCCAGGTTTTAGAGACGTTTGTCGGTTTGCTTGGAGCGGGAACGACACAGCGTTTTGAAATAGCACACTTACACGACACTTTCGGATTGGAGAATCTATCAAAAGCATTGGTGATCCATGATGATGAAATGCCCAAAAGGGGCTTGGCCGATGCCAGCCGTCTAAAAGCAATTATATCATCTGGAAAACACATTGCCCAACGGGTCAACGAGAAGAACAAACCGCATGTCTCCGAGCAATTCTATTGTAGCGTACTTGGTGTAACAAATTTCGGTGTTGACTCTTTAAAAGCACGATGGGATGATAATCAGGCCCTTGCCCGCAGAAGTATTATTTTAAGCGCAAAACGTGGCCCGCTAAGCGATGCTGAAAAAATCGGTGATTTCGGGGCCCATCTGTTAGAAGAAGAATCGGCGGGGATTGTTCTATGGCTTATGCGGGGTTTGTATAATTGGTTCATCAATAACAAAAACATTCCGCTTTCCCCCAGCGCAGAGGATAACCGAGCATTACTTGCTAACGGCGTGTCAAAAGCATTCCCAGCTTTGGAACGGTTCATACATGAACAAATCACGCCTAATAACTATACAGAGGGCCAAATGCTCCAGACAGTTATCTTATATGGGGATTATTCTCTTTTTTGTATGCTAAACGATCTCCCCGATGAATTTCCTGCAAAAGATATAGACGCTTCTGTCAAATCGTTTGGGAGAAGAATCAAGCCTTATTTGTCGGGTTTAGGGTGGGAACAAAAAGAGAAAGTCCCGTATACAGACGCTAACGGGTCTGAAACACGGCGTATAGGATGGGTTATTAAGTGGAAAAAGCACACAATACGCCTATCATAATTCGGGTTTTTGTCTGATTTTCAAGCCTATTTTCACGCAAAACAGGACAAGCATGAGCCCTTGAAACACAAGGGTTTGGCTTGTCCTTTGTCGGGTTTGTCGGGTTTATTTGTTATATTGAGAGTAAGAAAAAAAAAGAAAGATATATGCTCTAATGCTCTACAAAAACCCGACAACCCGACAAAACCGAGTACATAACAAGAAAACCGCCCTTGCGGGCGGCGGGATGGGAAAATAAGGCTCGTTTGAATTATACTAATTCGGGACGGTTTGTCAACACGTGTTCACTTGGTCAGCTTCAGCAATTCAGCCAGTAGCAGAAACGGGAATATGATAACAGCGGCAACCCACAACATGGTTAGCAACCCCCTTGTTAAAAGTCGATCAGCGGCTTGTCAGATGGTTTCTTAGCCTTTAGCCGATATACCCGAACGCCGATTTTTTCCATGGCCTGTCGGAATGAGAGAAAGTCTCTTAGATTGTTCATTTGCTCTGGGGTAAGCGTCCGAAGCTTATCTTCGAAAGCTTGCCACTCTGCGAGGGTAAACGCCGAGTTCTGGGGAATATCGTTTACGGTCTGAATGATTCGATTCATTTTAGCATGTCCTCCGTTTTCATACAAGCACGAATCTGCAAGAAACCGAGGGTTTGCAGAATTTTTCATAGGTCGCGGGATCGGCGGCTTTGAGGGCTTTACCATCGAAGCGGCTGGAGGTTACGGTTTTCCATGTCGCTTTCCATCCGTTCCCGGTCAGTTCTTCTTTCCCGGTTTCAATCATCGCCGCTTTGAAAGCGTCTTTGATTGTATCGGCTTGGGCGGTTAGTTCTTCGATTGTTCTCTGTATTTCGCGGAGTTCGTTTGCCATGTTGTCAAGCTTGCTATTCATCGTGGTTTCCCCTTTCTTTGTGTTCAGATTGGGCGGGGCTTTAGTCCGTTTCGCCGCTACTGCGTGCTACTCGGGGAAAATTGAGTTTCCCGCCCTTCTGACAATGTTATTATAAACCATTTCATTTAAATTGTCAATAGCTTATTTCATTATTTCGATGATGAAAGCAAATATTTGTTTGACATTTTATAGCATATCATTTATAATTGGGCTGGAGGTGATACCATGACATTAGCCCAGAAAATCAAGGCGATTTGTGCCATAGCTGGGATCAGTGAATCAGAGTTAGCCCGGAGAATTGGAACTACCCCACAAAACCTACACCAGCGTTTGAAGGTGGGACGTTTTACCATGGAAGAACTAACCACCATAGCAAATGCCGTTGGTGCTGATTTCAAGCTTTCATTTCGTTTTCCAGATGGGACAGAGTTATGACGGGGGTTAATATGCAATACTGTGATTACGCCGGGTTTGCGCGGATTGACCGAGATAGTTATATTCGGCTTGCGCGTGAGGGTTTCCATATTCATAGTTTGACAGATAGTCAGATTGACGAATTACGTATAGCCGCAGAGGACAAAATAGCGGAGTATTATAGACAGAATCCAGACGCTTTAGAAGTCGAGAATAACCCTTGAAAAACGCTCTGATTTCGGGCTTTCTGCGTTTAGATGGATTATAATGCACTCGCCGCCGTTCGGGGCAAATTGACCCCGTTTTTATTTGAATAAACCCACCCTTGGGGTATAGGCGGTTTTCAATATCGCGCGGAGGTAGTGTTACAAGTATCCGCAAAAACAAAAAAGCCTTGTTTCGTACGTTTTGTTAAATTCTTGTCAAAAAGTGTGCTTTTACTTAGTGTTACAAGTAAGATTCTCGTCAAAAAAGCAAATTCTTGCGAAAAAATAGATTTTGGAGTTTGACCCTTGCTTTGACCCTTATTTTGACCCTTATTATCTCGGCATTTTTCGGGACAATTTGGAGCGGCCCTCTCGCAAACCCTTGTAATTACTATGTTTACAGCGGGTGTCATAAGGTGTCAAAAGCCGCAAAATATAATTCGAATCCTTCAGCCCCTGCGCTTCACTCCCGGCTCGAAAGCCGGGAGTTTTTGTCTTATCTGGTCAACATTTTGCCCCTTGACAGGATGAAACAAATCGTTATAATTAAGCCATGAGATTTTCCTGGGGTGTTCGACAGCTTTTCGGTTTTCCCCACACTTCACAAAATGGCACCCGGGTCCACGACTGATGATGTCATGCCCCCGACCGCGAGGTCGCCAGGGGACGGCAGATAAGCAGCGGCAGGGAGCCAGCCTGCTATACATAGCGGGTGAAAAAACGAGGGCACCGGCACTCTGGGGTCTTAGACCGTCTCCTCCGAGGCGGTTTTTTTGTAGCCTGAGACCGCTTCGCGCCGCCATCTGCCCCTTGACGCTCTCCCCTATCTGCGGTAAAATGCGGCCAGAAAGAACAAGGAGGCGTTTCCCCATGTCCATCACCAAGAAACCCTTCGGCACCGCGCCAAACGGGGCGCCCGTAACCATGTATACCATGACCAACGCGTATGGCTCCTCGGTCTCCATCATCGACTACGGCGCGATCGTGACCTCGATCCTGGTGCCGGACCGCGAGGGCAAGCTGGCCGACGTGGCCCTCGGCTTCGACAGCATGGAGAAGTACGGCGCGGACCACGGCTGCATGGGCGATACCGTGGGGCGCTACGGCAACCGCATCGGCAAGGGCCGCTTCACGCTGGACGGCGTCACCTACCAGCTTGCCCTGAACGACAACGGCAAGAACCACCTGCACGGCGGAAACGTGGGCTTCTCCCAGAAGATGTGGCGCGCCGAGCCATGCGAGGGCGAGCACCGCGACAGCGTCGCCTTCCACTATCTCAGCCCCGACGGCGAGGAGAACTATCCCGGCAATCTGGACGTCACCGTCACCTATACCTGGGACGAGGACGACAATCTCTCCATCCGCTACGAGGCGACCACCGACAAGCCCACCCTCTGCAACCTGACCAACCACACCTACTTTAACCTCGGCGGTCATGACCACGGCAGCATCCGGGATCACGAGGTACTCATTGAGGCCGACGTGATCACCCCGGTCGACGACGGGCTGATCCCCCTGGGCGGCTACATGCCCGTTGCCGGCACGCCCCTGGATCTGAGCGACGGCATGCTGCTGGGCGACGGTCTGGACGCGATGGACACCTGCAGCCAGATGGAGCCCGCGGGCGGCTACGACCACAACTTCGTCCTGCGCAAGGGCGAAAACATGGGTCTGGCGGCCTGGGTATACCATGAGGAGAGCGGCCGCGTGATGGAGGTCATCACCGACCAGCCCGCCATCCAGCTCTACACCGCCTGCACCACCAGCTATGACGGCGGCAAGGGCGGCGTCCACTACGGCCACTACTGCGGTCTCTGCCTGGAGACGCAGCACTGCCCGGACGACCCGAACAACCCCCAGTTCCCCGGCACCACCGTGCTCCGCCCCGGCGAAAAGTACGACACCACCACCATCTACGCCTTCCGCGTCGCGAACGCGGAGGAGGACGAGGCCTGACGCGCCAACGCAAAAATCCCTGCCTCGCGCAGGGATTTTTGCGTATCCGTTTTGCTTAGAAGGCCTTCGAGACAAAATCGACCAGGGCGTTCTTCGGGACATAGCCGATCGAGGTGTCCTTCAGCTCGCCGTCCTTGAACAGCAGCAGCGTCGGGATGGAGTTGACGTTGAAGGCCATCGCGATGTCCGCCGCCTCGTCCACGTTCACCTTGCCCACCAGGAGCTTGTCCGCGTACTCCTCCGCCAGCTGATCCACCAGCGGGGAGAGCATCTTGCACGGGCCGCACCAGGAGGCCCACAGATCCACCAGCACCGGCTTATCCGCCTTCGCGATGAAATCCTCGAAATTCGCGTTTGTCAGGGTCGTAACCATATGATCTCCGCCTTTCGTTAAGCTCATTCAGATCGCTTCGGCCTTCTCTGCCGACCATTAGAGATTACCTGATTCCGCCTGGTTTGTCAAGGGCGGAACGGATCGCTCCGCCGCTGCCGCTTCGCCTCGCCGGAATCGCTTTTTGACCAGCGCGGCAATTGACATTCGGGGCAAAAGCGCTTATGATTTGCCCACAGAGAGGAGCATGAGTCAGCGATGCGTCAACCCCTGCGGATCTGTGTGGTCGGCGGCCTGAATGTGGACATTTCGGGCACACCGTTTCGTCGCCTTCGTCCCGTCGATTCCAACCCGGGCCGGGTCCATCTCTCGCTCGGCGGCGTCGGGCGCAATCTGGCCGAATCCCTCTCCCTGCTCGGCTGCGAGGTCTCGCTGATCACCGTCCTCGGGGACGACGCCTTCACCCCGTGGATCCAGTCGGACTGCGCCGCCTGCGGCATCCGCCTGGATCAGGCGCAGGTCGCGCCGGACGCCGCCAACGGATACTATCTCTGCCTGAACGAGGCGGACGGCGATCTCCACGCCGCCGTCGCGGATATGGAAATCTGTGCGCGTATCACGCCCGATTTCCTGTCCGAGCGGCTGGCATATCTTGAAAAGGCGGACGCACTGGTCCTCGACGCCAATCTCCCCGAGGAGACCCTCGCCTGGGCCGTGTCCCATGTCCATGTCCCGTGCTTTGCCGACCCTGTGTCCGCGGCCAAGGCGCCCCGTCTGCTCGGCGCGCTGCGCGGTCTGGCGCTGCTCAAGCCCAACCTCCCCGAAGGGCGCGCGCTGACCGGCTGGCAGGAGCCGGCCGAGGTCGCCCGATCGCTGCTGGACGCCGGGGTGGCGCGCGTGATGATCACCCTCGGCGCAAAGGGCGTCTGGTTTGCCGACGCCGGCGCCGCCGGATGTCAGCCCGCGCTGCCGGCCGAGATCCGCTCGACCAACGGCTGCGGGGACGCCTTTCTGTCCGCCTGCGTCGTGGCGACTCTGTCCGGATATGACATCGCCCAAACCGCTCTGCTGGGGCAGGCGGCCGCCGCCATCTGCGCCGAATCCGCCGCCGCCGTCAACGAGGCGCTGACCTGGGCCGCGGTCGAGGCGCGCGCGAAGGCCTCCCCGGAAACCTGATATCATCAAGCAGGAGACGATGCCCCATGAGAATCGGCGCACAGATGTACACGCTGCGCTCCCACTGCCAGAGCCTGGACGGCTTGTCCGACGCGCTGCGGCGTGTCGCCGACATCGGCTACCATTACGTGCAGCTCTCCGGCTCCTGCCCCTTCCCGGCGGAGTGGATGCGGGACCAGCTCCGGCGGTTTGATCTGACCTGCGTCCTGACGCACACGCCGCCCGCCCGCCTGGAGCACGAGACCGACGCCGTCATCGCGGAGCATCAGGTGCTGGGCTGCTCGCGGATCGGCATCGGCTGGTGGCCGCACCATCCGGAGGGCGAAGGCAGCTTCGACGACTTTGTGAATCGGTTCACCCCGGTCGCCGAGGCGTTCCACCGGCACGGCGCGCTGCTGATGTACCACAACCACGACCAGGAGTTTCAACATCTGGACGGGCTCCCCATCCTGCAGCGCCTGGCGGAGCGCTTCGATCCCGACGCAATGGGCTTCACCCTCGATACCTTCTGGGTACAGGCGGGCGGCGGCGACCCCGCCGCGTGGCTGGACCTGCTGTCCGGACGCGTCCCCTGCATCCATCTGAAGGATTTCGCCTACGGGCGGAAAATGGCCGTCCTCGGCGAGGGAAATCTCAACTTTGACCGCATCCTAGGCTCCGCGGACCGGGCGGGCACGGAAACCCTGCTGGTGGAACAGGACGACTGCTACGGCGAGGATCCCTTCGACTGTCTCGCCCGCTCCTACCGCTATCTGCGCGCCAGGGGGCTGTCCTGACAGGCTTTCCAGCCCGCCCGGCCCGGCGCATCCCTGCCAAACCATCTGAGACGAGGTGCCGATCATGCTGCTCTCCTGCACCGTACTGCTGCCCTTCGTGATGGCGTTTGTCCTGTCCCGAATCGGAAACACGCGAAAAATCCGTGTGCTGCTCATGATTCTGACCAGCGCGCTGACCTTCGCCCTGACGCTGCTGCTCAATCTCGCCCAGCCGCTTCACCGGCCGTTCCGCTTTCTGCCGGGGCTGGCCCTGTCGATGAACCCGCGCGGCTTCCACCAGCTTTACGCCGCGATCACCGCCTGGATGTGGCTGATCAGCAACCTGTTCGCCCCGCAGTACTTCGCCCATGACCACGACCCCAAGCGCTACTGCGTTTTCAATCTGATGACGCTGGGCGCGACGCTGGGGGTTTTCCTCTCGGACAATTTCCTGACCACCTTCATCTTTTTCGAGGTGATGAGCCAGACCAGCCGCGCATGGGTCGGTCACGAGGGCACGCCCGAGGCCGCGGAGGCGGCTGAGCTGTATCACGCCATCGCGACCCTCGGCGCGGTCGCGATGGCCGTCGGCTTCACGATGCTCTATGTCCGCATCGGCACCCTTGATTTCGATCAAATGGACTCCTCCCTCGCCTATCTCGGCGCCTCCGACCCCGTCGCGCTCGCCGGCGGCGCGCTGGCCGTCCTCGGCTTTGCCGCGAAGGCCGGGCTGTTTCCGCTCCACATCTGGCTGCCGAAGGCCCACCCGGTCGCGCCGGCCCCGGCCTCCGCGCTGCTCTCCGGCGTGCTCACCAAGACCGGCGTTTTCGGAATGCTCGTCCTGACGACCCGGGTTTTCGCCGCGAACGCGGTCTACGGCTGGATCCTGCTTGCGCTCGGCGTCGTCACCATGCTGCTCGGCGCGGTCATGGCGCTCTTCTCCGTCAACCTCAAGCGCACCCTCGCCTGCTCCTCCGTGAGCCAGATCGGCTTCATCACCGTCGGCATCGCCGCCATGAACCTGCTCTCCTACGAGGGCACGCTCGCCGCCTACGGCGTCGTCGAGCACATAGTCAGCCACTCGCTGATCAAGCTGTGTCTCTTCCTCTGCGCCAGCTATGTCTACATCAGCACCCACGCGCTGGATCTCAACGAGATCCGCGGCTTCGGGCGTGGAAAGCCCTTCTTCCACGCGGTCTTCCTGGCCGGGCTGCTCTCCTTGGCCTGCGTCCCGCTCGGCTGCGGCTTCGTCAGCAAATCGCTGCTGCACGAGGGGCTGCTGGAGCTGATCGAGGTCCTCCGCATGGGCGAGCAGGCCTGGTGGATCGTCAAGGCCGCGGAAATCCTGTTTATCATCGCGGGCGGACTGACCATGGCCTATTCCCTCAAGCTCTATCTGTGCCTCTTCTGGGACCGCCATCCCGCCCGGGAGCCGGCTCCCTCTGACGGATCGGATCGGCTCTCCCCCCTGAGCGCCGCCGCGCTCGCCCTGACCGCGGTCCCGCTGCTCGTGCTCGGGCTTTTCGGCCGGGAGGCCTTCTCCCGCCTCTCCGAGCTGTCCATGGGCTTTCTCGGGCTGGAGCGCCTCGCGCTCCGTCCGGCCGCCTTCACCCTGGAGAACCTGCTGGGCGCCCTCGAGTCCGCCGCCGTCGGCCTGGCGGTCTACTTCCTGGTCGTCCGCCGCTTCCTGATGGACAAAACGGGCGGCGATCGTATCTATCTCGACCGTCTCCCCAAATGGATACGCTGAGCTTGCATTCATTTTGTATTTTCATTGCATTTCAGTCCCTTCTGCGGTAAAATAGGCGAGCAAATGCATCCGCATTCTGCATTTCGCCTTTCTTTTTTATATGTTCCAAATGCTCCAAGGAGGCAGACCGGTGCTTCGATATATTCTCAAACGTCTCATGGCTGGCGTGCTGACCATCGTGATCCTGATCACGGTCGCGTTTTTTATGATGCACGCCATGCCCGGCAGTCCGTTCAGCCCGGCGGAGCAGAAGAACGTTCCCCCGGAAATTCTGGAACGCCTGGCCGAGAGCTACGGCCTGAACCGCCCCATCCTGGAGCAGTATCTTGAGTACTGGAAAAGTCTGCTGAACGGGGAGCTCGGCATCTCCTTCAAAAAGCCGGACACCTCCGTCAACAGCATCATCGCGACCCATTTCCCGGTCTCGGCGCAGGTGGGCGGCATCGCGGTCATCTTCTCGCTGATGGTCGGCATCCCCCTGGGCATCGTCAGCGCCATGCACCGCGGCAAGGCCGCCGATTTTGCCACCATGGCCTTCGCGACCATCGGCATCTCCGTCCCGACCTATGTCTTCTCCGTGCTGCTCCTCTGGTTCTTCGCCGGCGTGTGCCACCTGTCCATCACCGTCTGGTGGGATCAGTGGTATAACTACCTGCTGCCGGTGGCCTGCCTCTCCTTCAACCCCATCGCCTACATCGCGCGTCAGACCCGCTCCTCCATGCTGGAGGCGCTGGAGGCCGACTATATCCGTACCGCCCGCGCCAAGGGCGTGAGCGAGCTGATGGTGGTCGCCAAGCACGCGCTGAAGAACGCCATCACCCCGGTCGTGACCTATCTCGGCCCGCTGGTGGCGGGGCTGCTGACCGGCTCCTTCGTGGTCGAGCGCTTTTTCTCCGTCCCCGGCATCGGCCGGTATTTCGTCACGTCGGTCTCCGACCGCGACTACACCATGATCATGGGCATTGTCATCTTCTTCGGCGTCTTTGTGGTCATCTGCAATCTGATCAGCGATATCCTGCTGGCCGTGATTGATCCGCGGGTCAAGCTGAGCAAGTAAAGGAGGGCGTGTGTCTTGACAGCCATCGAACCGAACGCGCGCGCGCTCCCGGAGCAGTGCGCCTACAGCGACCTCCCGTCCGAGCTCTTTGTGATGGACGGGAACGGCGGCGAGGACGAGCAGATCGTCCGCCCCTCCACGACCTACTGGCACGACGTCTGGCAGGCCTTCCGCCGCGATCCCCTTGCCATGGGCGGCGCCATCTTCATTGTGCTGATGGGCCTGTGCGCCATTTTCATTCCCATGGTCTCCCCCTACTCCTACGACGGCTTCTTCCCGCTGATCCGCAATCAGGGCCCCAGCTGGGAGCACCTGTGCGGCACCGACCAGATGGGCCGGGATATCATGATCCGCATTCTCTATGGCGCGAGAATCTCCCTGACCGTGGGCATCGTCGCGGCCGTCATCAATTTCTTTATCGGCGTGATCTACGGCGGCATCTCCGGCTATGTCGGCGGCATGGTGGACATGGTGCTCATGCGCATCGTGGATATCCTCACCTCCCTGCCCTCCCTGCTCTACATCGTGCTGATCATGCTGGTGCTGGGCTCCAACGTCGGCAGCGTCATCCTGGCCCTGTGCTTCACCTCCTGGATCGGCACCGCCCGCGTGGTCCGCAGCGAGGTGATGCGGCTCAAGCACTCCGAGTACGTGCTGGCCTCCCGGCTCTCCGGCGCCACCACGCGGCATATTCTCTTCCACCATCTGATTCCGAACGCCATGGGCCCCATCATCGTCTCCACCGCCTTCCTGATCCCGAACGCCATCTTCTCCGAGGCGTTCCTCTCCTTCCTCGGCATCGGGATTCAGGCGCCGATGGCCTCCTGGGGCGCGCTGGCCAATGAGGCCATTCCGATCATGATGACCTCCCCCCACCAGCTGCTGTTCCCCGTGGCGGCCATCTGCCTGACCATGTTTTCCTTCAACTTTATCGGCGACGGTCTTCGGGACGCCCTCGATCCCCGCATGAAGCATTGAGAAAGGAGGCGTCCGTGCGTGTCTTTGCTTGAAGTCAAAAACCTGAAAACCACCTTCGCGATCGGCGTCGGCACAGTGCAGGCGGTACGCGGCATCTCCTTCCACGTGGACGAGGGCGAATTTGTCGGCATCGTGGGCGAGTCCGGCTCGGGCAAGAGCGTGACCATGCTCTCCGTCATGGACCTCCTGCCCAATTACGCGAAAGTCGAGGCTGACTCCATGACCTTCGCCGGCAAGGAGCTGCGCGAGATGAACGCGCGAGAGCTGCGCGCCCTGCACGGCAAGGAGATCGGCATGATCTTCCAGGATCCCATGACCTCCCTGAACCCGCTCTTCACCGTCGAGCAGCAGCTGAGCGAGCCGCTGCGGATCCACCTGGGCATGAAGCGCGACGCCGCCCGCGCCAAGGCGCTGGAGCTGCTGCGGCAGGTCGAGATCCCCGACCCGGAGCAGCGGCTGAAGCAGTACCCCCACGAGTTCTCCGGCGGCATGCGCCAGCGCGTCATGATCGCCATGGCCATCGCCTGCTCCCCCAAGATGGTCATCGCGGACGAGCCGACCACCGCCCTGGACGTCACCATCCAGGCCCAGATCCTCGACCTGCTGGAGAATCTGAAGAAGAACACAAACGCGGCCATCGTGATGATCACCCACGACCTGGGCGTCATCGCCAGCATGTGCAGCCGCATCATCGTCATGTACGGCGGCATGATCTGCGAGGAGGGCTCCTCCAGGGATATTTTCTACCGTGCCCAGCATCCCTACACCTGGGGCCTGCTCAACTCGATCCCCAAGATCCATCACGACCGACACGAGAAGCTGGTGCCGATCCACGGCACGCCGCCGGATATGCTCAAGCCGCCGGCCGGCTGTCCCTTCGCGCCGCGCTGCCGCTACTGCATGCCCGTGTGCCGCATGATGACGCCGCCGGAGACCGGGCTCGACCACGGGCATCGGGTCTTCTGCCATCTGATGCACGCCAAAGCACCGAAGGTGGAGAGAGGAGTGGATCGCTGAAATGACCGAAGCGAATATCAACTCCGCTCGGAGGCCTTCGGAGCCCCTGGTGCGGGTCGAAAACCTGAAAATGTACTTTCCCGTCGGCCACAGCCTGACCCGGAAGGGGCGTAAAATCCTCAAAGCCGTGGACGACGTCACCTTCTCCCTGAACGCGGGGGAAACCTTCGGTCTGGTCGGCGAAAGCGGCTGCGGCAAGACCACCGTCGGGCGGACGCTGGTGCGTCTCTATCAGCCGACAGACGGACACATCTATTTCGATGGCACCGACATCGCGCCTCTGGGCGAGAAGCAGGTCCTCCCCTTCCGGCGCCGAATGCAGATGATCTTCCAGGATCCCTACGCCTCACTGAACCCGCGGATGACCGTGGAATCCATCATCTCCGAGCCGATGCGCCTGCAGGGCTTCGATCCCGCCGAGACCCGCGACCGGGTGCGGGAGCTGATTGACCAGGTTGGCCTGAAGGTGGACCATCTGAGCCGTTATCCCCACGAGTTCTCCGGCGGGCAGCGCCAGCGCATCGGCATCGCGCGCGCCCTGGCCACCAAACCGGAGTTCATCGTCTGCGACGAGCCGATCTCCGCGCTGGATGTCTCGATCCAGGCCCAGGTCATCAACCTCCTGGAGGACATGCAGGAGCGGATGGGCATCACCTATCTCTTCGTCTCCCACGATCTCTCCATGGTCAGCCACATCTCCCACCGGGTGGGTGTGATGTACCTCGGGCACATGGTCGAGATGGCGGAGAAGCGCGAGCTGTACACCCATCCGATGCACCCCTATACTCAGGCCCTGATGTCCGCCGTGCCGATCGCCGACCCGGATGTGGCCGCCGCTTCCAAGCGCATCATCCTCCAGGGCGACGTGCCCGCGCCCATCAATCCGCCGAGCGGCTGCCCGTTCCGGACCCGCTGCCGCTACTGCTCCGCCAGGTGCGCCGAGACGATGCCGCCGCTGCGGGAGGTCGCGCCAAACCACTATCTCGCCTGCCATCTGATGGGCAGCTGATCACCATATTATCATCCGACGGGAGGAAACACTATGAAGAACTATCGTGTAGGCATCATCGGCGCCACCGGCATGGTGGGCCAGCGCTTTATCCTGCTGCTGCAGAATCACCCGTGGTTTACGATCACCGCCCTGGCCGCCTCCGCCTCCTCCGCGGGCAAGCCTTATGCCGAGGCCGTCGGGACCCGCTGGGCCTTCGACGCCCCGATCCCGGAGAGCGTCGCCGGCATGACCGTGATGGACGCCTCCAACGTGGCGGCGGTGGGTGAGAAGGTCGATTTTGTCTTCTGCGCCGTCAACATGAAAAAGGACGAGACCCGCGCGCTGGAGGAGAGCTATGCCCGGCGCGAGATTCCGGTGGTCTCCAACAACAGCGCCTGCCGTCCGCTGGCGGACGTCCCGATGGTGATTCCCGAGCTGAACGCCGCGCACACCGACGTCATCCCGACCCAGCGCAAGCGTCTGGGCACCAAGCGCGGCTTCATCGCCGTCAAGCCCAACTGCTCCATCCAGTCCTACGTGCCCGCGCTGACCCCCCTGATGGACTTCGAGCCCACCGAGGTGAGTGTCTGCACCTACCAGGCCATCAGCGGCGCCGGCAAGACCTTCCGCACCTGGCCGGAGATGATTGACAACGTAATCCCCTACATCAGCGGCGAGGACGAGAAGAGCGAGACCGAGCCGCTGAAGATCTGGGGCCATCTGGAGGACAGGGGCAACGGTCCGGAGATCGTCAACGCCACGGCCCCGGTGATCAGCGCCCAGTGCCTGCGCGTCGCCGCCTCCGACGGCCACATGGCGGCCGTCTCCGTCCGCTTCAAGCATAAGCCGTCGATGGAGGAGATAATCGCGCGCTGGAACGCCTTCGAGACGGAGGCGCAGCGCCTGGCGCTCCCCAACGCGCCGAAGCCTTTCCTGCAGTACTTCGAGGATCCCTCCCGCCCGCAGACCCGGCTGGACCGCGATTTCCAGCGCGGCTACGGGATCTCCATCGGCCGGCTTCGGCCCGACGCCATCTTCGACTATCGCTTTGTCTGCCTGAGCCATAACACGATCCGCGGCGCCGCGGGCGGCGGAATCCTCACCGCCGAGCTCCTCTGCGCCAAGGGCTGGATCTGACACAGAAACACAGCACGGGAGGGCTGCAACATGATGCCACTGTTTGAAGGCTGCGCCACGGCGCTGATTACCCCATTCAAAAACGGCGAGGTCGACTATCCGGCCCTCGACCGTCTGGTGGAGTCCCAGATCGAAGCCGGCATCGACGCCCTTGTCGCCGCCGGCACCACGGGCGAGCCCGCCACGATGACCTGGGAGGAGCACCTGAACGTCATCCGCCGCGTCGTGGACGTGGCCGCGCACCGCGTCCCCGTCATCGCGGGCACCGGCTCCAACTCCACGGCGGAGGCAGTTCACGCCGCCCGCATGGCCGAGCACTTCGGCGCGGACGCGCAGCTGATCATCACGCCCTACTACAACAAGACCAGCCAGGAGGGCCTTGTCGCCCACTTCAACGCCGTGGCCGACGCCGCGACCCTGCCGGTGATCGTCTACAACGTGCCCAGCCGCACCGGGATCAACATCGGGCCCTGGGCCCTGGAGCAGATCTGCCGCCACCCCAAGGTGGTCGCGGTGAAGGAGGCCTCCTCCGACGTGGGTCAGGCGCTGGACAAGCTCCGCCTCGTCGGCGAGAACGCCGTCTTCTACTGCGGCAATGACGACCTGATCGTGCCCACGATGGCCTGCGGCTTCAAGGGCGTGGTCTCCGTCCTCTCCAACGTCGCGCCGGCTGAGACGGTGAAGATGACGCACGCGGCGCTGGCGGGCGACTACCATACGGCCGCGGCCCTGCAGATGAAGCTCCTCCCCCTGATCAACGCGCTCTTCTGCGAGACCAGCCCCATCCCCTGCAAGGCCGCCATGGCGAAGCTGGGCGTCTGCGAGGAGGAGCTCCGGCTTCCCCTGGTGCCCATGCAGCCCAAAAACCGGGAGCGGCTGTACGCGGCCATGGATGAGCTGGGCCTGTGAGAGCGGAGGAACCCCTGATGAAAATCTATCTGAGCGGCGCGACCGGCCATATGGGCCGCGCGGTGGCCGCGGAAGCGGCGCGCCTGGGCGTCCAGATCGCCGGCGGGGTCGACCTGAACCCGGCTGAGCTGCCCTTTCCGCTGACCGATCGTTTTGCCTCCCTGCCGGAGGGCGGCGAGGTCCTGATCGATTTCTCCATGCCCTCCTCGCTGGACGATCTTTTGGCGTTCGCGACGGCAAAAGGCCTCCCGGCGGTGCTGTGCACCACCGGCTACACCGAGGAGCAGCTGCTCGCCATCGAGCAGGCCTCCCGCCGGATCGCGATCTTCCGCTCCGGCAACATGAGCGTGGGCATCGCGGTGCTGCGCAGGCTGGCCCGTCAGGCGGCCGCCGCGCTGGGCAGCTCGTTTGACATCGAGATCGTGGAGGCGCACCACCGCCGCAAGGCGGACGCTCCCAGCGGCACGGCCCTCATGCTCTACGACGCCGTGAAGAACGCCCGGCAAACCGAGAGTCCCGCGGTGCAGGGCCGCAGCGGGCGGGACTGCCGCCGCCAGCCGGGCGAGATCGGCCTCCACGCCGTGCGCGGCGGCACGGTGGTCGGCGAGCACGAGGTGCTCTTCCTCGGCGACCAGGAGCGCCTCACCCTCACCCACAGTGCCGAGAGCCGCAGCGTCTTCGCGGTGGGCGCGCTGCGCGCCGCCCAGTTCCTGATCGGACGCGCGCCCGGCATGTACAATATGGACGATATGCTCGATCTCGGCTGAATCAAAAAGTCCCTTCAAGGGACTTTTTGATTGCATCGGCTTCAGGGCGCCGTCTCCGCATACGAGACCATTTGCCCCGTCCGGCTGTCCAGCACCGCCGTGGCGTTCGTCAGCAGGCGGAGCCGCTCGTCGGCCTTGGCCTTGGACTTGGAGTAGCCGCGGATCGTCTCCATCTCGTCCGCCGCGGCCTCGTCCGCCTGGTAGACCGCCAGCGTGTAGGTCACGTTCGGGCTTCCGAGCTTCGGATAGGCGCTCTCGATGATGGTGACTGTCCGGTCCGCGTCCAGCTCTGGGTTCTGCGCGAGGACGATCTCCCCCAGCTCCCGGTTGCGCGCGAGGCGCTCCTGCGCGCTGTAGGAGGCGCTGAGCGAGGTGTGCTCATAGTGGTACATCGCGTAGCCCCCGGCCAGCAGCACCCCACAGAGGGTCAGCGCGGTCAGGGTGACAATGTTGCGCTTCGTGAAGCGCAGCCGCTCGACGCCGCCCTGCACGAAACCCAGCCGCTGCAGCGGCGGCACGGCGTAGCGGAGGAACACCGTCAGCAGCACGCTCTCCACCGGGAAGAGCGCCAGGTTCTTCACGATCCGGACCATGTCGAAGGGCGCGTAGTACCGCCCCATGACCATCTGATAGTAGAGCATCATGATCGGCGTCTGCAGGACGATGTTGACGCCGAAGTCGATCAGGAAGCGCGAGAGCGTGACCCGCGTGACCGTCAGCTCCCGGCGGTAAAACATCAGCGCAAAGATCATCGAGCCCGCGATCTCCACAAAGATGAAAGGGAAAAAGTAGGGCCCGGAGGGAAAGAGCAGGCAGCCCAGCGTATCCGTCACCGCCGCGGCCGCCGCCGCGACCACCGGTCCGAAGACCATCGCGCCAAGCGCGTTGACAAAAAACGCCGTGTTGATCCGCAGGTCCGCCGCCACCGGGATCGACAGCGATTTGAAGACCACCCGCAGGGCGATCATCAGCGCCGCGAAGAGGAGCGTGCGCGTGCTCTTGAATTCGGCCGCCGCCATCCGCCAATAGGCGCGGCTGAGAATCGACGGGGTTGCTTTGGGCATCATAAAACCTCCTTTCAGAGCAATCACCTTCGCCCGTCCGTACCGAAGTCGGTTTTGATTCGGCGGGCTGCTGCTCCAAGGAGGCATACGCCATATGGTGTCAGCGGGTGCGGACCGTCTACCGCGATCTGAAGAGAAGATCTTCGTCCGCCGGACCTCATCCCCGTCCGACGGCACTTCACGCAGGCAGTCCTACTCTGTACACCGCCATTATAGACAACTTTCCACAAATTGCAATGGGTTTGACCTCCACTTTTGCTCAGGACAGCGAAAATACATTGCTTGCGCTGATCGTAGAGTTGTGGTATACTGCCTCTGTCGCTGATGTGGTGGAACGGCAGACACCGGGGACTTAAAATCCCCTGCCGCAAGGCGTGCGGGTTCGAGTCCCGCCATCAGCACTTGCGTCCCACCGGGCGCTTTTTATTGCTCTTTACATTTCGTGCCCATGCTTTTATAATAGCATGGATGCATGAATATGCCGGATATGATGGAGGCATCTGGATACCATGGGGAAAATCATTGCGGTGACCAATCAGAAGGGCGGCGTGGGAAAAACCACCACGGCGGTCAATCTCTCCGCCCTGTTGGGAAAGCTTGGGCAGCGCGTACTCGTGATTGATCTCGATCCACAGGGGAACACCACCTCCGGTCTCGGGATGGCCGCGGGGGAACACTCGATCTACGAGGCCCTGCTCGGCCGCTGCGAGATGAAGGACGCGGTGGAGGAGACCCCCTGGGAGGGTGTCTCCCTCGCGGCGGGCGATATCCGTCTCGCGAGCGCGGAGCTGGAGCTGGTGGACATTCCGCGCCGGGAGTACCGGCTCAAAACGGTCCTCGAAAGCCAAAGAGAGCGGTTCGACTTTATCATGATCGACTGTCCCCCCTCCCTTGGGCTCCTGACCATCAACGCCCTCGCCGCCGCCGGCAGCGTGCTGATCCCGATCCAGTGCGAGTACTACGCCCTCGAGGGCGTGTCCAGCCTGATGAACACCGTCTCCCGGGTCAAGCGCACCGTCAACCCGGCGCTGGAGATCGAGGGCATCCTGCTGACCATGCTCGACGGCCGCACCAATCTGGGGCTGCAGGTGGTGGACGAGGTCAAGCGCCATTTCCGCCAGCAGGTCTACGCGGTCACCATCCCGCGCTCCGTGCGCCTGGGAGAGGCGCCGAGCCACGGCGAGCCGATCCACGTCTACGACCCCCGCTCCACCGGCGCCGCCGCCTACGCCCGCCTCGCGCAGGAGTTCCTCTCGCGCAACGGTCAGGCCGTCTCCGAGGACGACGTGCTGAGCACGCCGATCAAAAAAGAGAAGAAGAATAAAAAGGAAAAAAAAGAAAAGAAGTCCAAGAAAGACAAGAACTAACCGGAGGATCCTATGCCCAAGAAAACGCATGGCCTCGGCCGAGGCCTGGATCTCCTGCTGCCCGACCTCCCGGAGGAAAACGCCGGCGTCCGGGAGATCGACACCGGCCTCATTGATCCCAACCCTGATCAGCCCCGCCGGGATTTCCCGGAGGAGAGCATCGAACAGCTCGCCGCCTCCATCCGGGAGCAGGGGGTCCTGCAGCCCATCCTTGTCACGCCCGCCGCAGACGGCCGCTGGCGGCTCGTCGCCGGAGAGCGGCGCTGGCGCGCCGCGCGCAGGGCCGGGCTCTCCAGCGTCCCCGCCATCGTCCGGGATCTCTCGCTGCGGGACCAGATGGAGATCGCGCTGGTGGAGAACATTCAGCGCGAGGATCTGAACCCCGTCGAGACGGCCCTCGGCATCCGCGCGCTGATGGAACAGTTCGGCTATACCCAAGAGCAGGCCGCCGGCCGCCTCGGCATGAGCCGGCCCGCCGTCGCCAATCTGCTGCGGATTCTCTCCCTCCCGGAGGAGCTGGTCGTGCTCGTGCGCAAAAAGGATCTCTCGGTCGGCCACGCGAAGGTGCTGGCCGGCGTCCCGGAGGCCGAAACCCAGCTCCGCCTGGCGCGGCTGTGCCTGGACCAGAGCTGGAATGTCCGCCAGCTGGAGGAGGCCGTCCGCGCCCTTCAGAAGACGCAGCCTCCAAGGCCGTCCCGAAAGGACGCAAGGCTTGCGCCCGAGCTTCACGAGCTGGAAAGCCAGCTCCGCGAGGCGGTCGGGATGCAGGTCCGCATCACCGGCACGGAGCAGAAGGGCAGGATCGTCCTGCAGTATACCTCCCGCGAGGAGCTGGAAGCTCTCTGGGAGCGCGTGCAGCAGTTCAACTGACCCGGACACGCTCAGACAATCCGTGTCATCCTGCCGCATGAACCGACATCATCAGAAAGGCGTTATCCATGGCCAGAGAACCCCTGCCTGAGCTTCCCCGCTGGGACGGCCCGCTGTCCCACCCCTTTTACTCCAAGGTTGTCAAGCGGATCCTTGACTTTCTGCTCGCGCTGCTCCTGCTGATCCCCGGCGCGGTGATCATGCTGCCGCTGGCCATCTGGGTCAAGCTGGACAGCCCGGGGCCGGTGCTCTACCGGGCGCCCCGGGGCGGCTATCACAACAGAACCTTCTATATCATGAAATTCCGCTCCATGGTGGTGGGCGCGGACAAGACTGGCGGCACCACCGCCCTCGGCGATCCGCGCGTGACCCGGGCCGGGCGTGTCATGCGGAAGCTGAAGCTGGACGAGCTGCCCCAGCTGTTCAACATTCTCAAGGGCGAAATGTCCTTCGTCGGCCCGAGACCGGAGCTGCTGCTGTACACGATGCAGTATACGCCGGAGCAGGAGTGCATTCTCTGGGTTCGACCCGGCGTGACGGACCGCTCCTCCATCGTATACATCGCCCAGGACGAGATCGTCGGCACCGAGAACCCCGTGGAGAACTACGAGAAGTACATCCTGCCGGAGAAGAACCGTCTCCGGGTGGAGTATGCGCTGCATCAGAGCTTTTCGCTCGACGTCGAGCTCTTCTTCGAGACGATTGCCGGCGTCTTCCGCAAGGCCAAGCGCGTCCACGACGAGCACAAGGCCGACTGAGCCGCCTTCCCCTTGACCCCGATTCCCAAAGGAGCCGCTATGAATCCAGAGCAAGAAACCTATACGCAGCGAACGCACGCCGCCTTTGCGGGCAGCGCCATCGATCCCTCCGACCCGAAGGTCCTCGCGTGGCTGATCCGGCGGCACGGGCTTGAGATGACGCATCTGAGCCGCGGCAGCCATATCGGTGCCATCTTCTCCGTCGCGGAGATCATCGCCGTGCTCTACGCCGGTGAGCTGCGCGTCCGCCCGGAGCAGCCGGACTGGCCGGACCGCGACAGACTGATTCTCTCCAAGGGGCACGCCGGCGCGGCGGTCTACGCGGCGCTGGCCGAGCGCGGCTTCTTCCCCGTGGAGGAGCTCTCCACCCACTACGGAAACGGCTCCCGTCTCTCCGGCCACGTCTCCAGCAAGGGCGTGCCCGGCGTGGAGTTCTCCACCGGCTCCCTCGGCCACGGCCTGGCCGTCGCGGCGGGCATGGCGATGGGCGCGAAGATGGACGGCAAAGCCTGGCGCACCTACGCCGTGCTCGGCGACGGCGAGTGTGACGAGGGCGAGATCTGGGAGAGCGCCCTGCAGGCGCACCAGTACAAGCTGGACAACCTGATAGCGGTGGTAGATCACAACCGGATGCAATCACTGGATTACTGCGAGAAAACGCTCGCTCTGGAGCCCTTCGCCGATAAATGGCGGGCCTTCGGCTGGCACGTCATCGAGGCGGACGGCCACGACACCGCCGCGCTTCAGAGGGCCTTCGCCAAGGCCCGGGGCGTCACCGGCGTGCCCACCGTCATCATCGCGCTGACCACCAAGGGCAAGGGCGTGTCCTTCATGGAGAACAACATCCTCTGGCACTATCGCACGCCCCAGGGCGAGGAGTACGAGGCCGCGCTCCGGGAGCTCAATGCCGCCTGTCCTCTCCGCGCGGTGTAGGTCTTATAAGGCTTTTCGCCTGTTTCCGATTCTGCCCAGGTTTTTGTCGGTTTTTGAAACGCAGACTTGACGAAAACCAAAAGATGTGTATAATAGCTTTTGCTGGTTATGGAGAGATGGCCGAGCGGTTGAAGGCGCTGGTCTTGAAAACCAGTGATGCCGAAAGGCACCGGGGGTTCGAATCCCTCTCTCTCCGTCGCCATGGAGAAGTACCCAAGTGGCCGAAGGGGCTCCCCTGCTAAGGGAGTAGTCGGGTTACACCGAGCCCGGGTTCAAATCCCGGCTTCTCCGCACAAACCCTTGTAAGCACTAAGTTTACAAGGGTTTTTCCTATCCTCCACTGAACGCCGCTAAACAGCGCTATTATTTTCTGTGGTCTCACGGTGGTCACAGGACAAGAAGTCATCTCTCATGCAGCTGTAATTGATCCTACATCAGATCTGATCGCGCAAACTGTCTTTTTGTTGTTTTTCAACGCCTTGACAAATCAAGGCCTCATGCTATAATTGTCCTGAACCATTTCACCCATGGAAAGACCAAATGAAAGGATGACTTCCAATGGCTTATCTTGAGATCGAACACGTCGTCGGACGTGAAATTCTGGACTCCCGCGGCAACCCCACTGTCGAGGCTGAGGTTACCCTGATCGACGGCACGATCGGCCGTGGCATGGCTCCCAGCGGCGCCTCCACCGGCGAGTTCGAGGCGCTGGAGCTCCGTGACGGTGACAAGACCCGTTACCTGGGCAAGGGCGTTCTCAAGGCTGTGATGAATATCAACACCGTGATCCGCGACGCGATCGTGGGCATGGACGCTTCCGACATCTACGCCATCGACAACGCGATGCTGCAGGCCGACGGCACCAAGGACAAGAGCAAGCTGGGCGCCAACGCGATCCTGGCTGTCTCCATCGCCTGCGCTCGCGCTGCGGCTCAGAGCCTGGACATCCCGCTGTATCGCTTCCTGGGCGGCGTCAACGCCAACCGTCTGCCCGTCCCGATGATGAACATCCTCAATGGCGGCGCTCATGCCGACTCCTCCGTGGATACCCAGGAGTTCATGATCATGCCCGTCGGCGCCAGCAGCTTCCGTGAAGCGCTCCGCTGGTGCGCCGAGGTCTTCCACGCCCTGAAGAAGCTCATCAAGGACATGAAGGACGTGACCGCTGTCGGCGACGAGGGCGGCTTCGCTCCCAACAGCCTCAACGGCGACGAGGACGCCATCGAGCTGATCCTGAAGGCCATCAAGGCCGCCGGCTTCGAGCCCGGCAAGGACTTCATGCTCGCGATGGACGCGGCCGCTTCCGAGTGGAAGAGCCCCAAGGGCAAGGGCTTCTACAAGCTCCCCAAGGCCGGCACCGAGTACACCTCCGCCGAGCTGATCGCGCACTGGAAGAGCCTGGTCGAGAAGTATCCGATCATCTCCATCGAGGATGGTCTGGACGAGGAGGACTGGGAAGGCTGGCAGGAGATGACCAAGGAGCTGGGCGACAAGGTTCAGCTGGTCGGCGACGACCTGTTCGTCACCAACACCGAGCGTCTCTCCAAGGGCATCAAGCTGGGTGCCGGCAACGCCATCCTGATCAAGCTCAATCAGATCGGCTCTGTGTCCGAGACCCTGGAGGCCATCAAGATGGCCCACAAGGCCGGCTACACCGCCGTGACCTCTCACCGCTCCGGCGAGACCGAGGATACCACCATCGCCGACCTGGCGGTCGCGCTGAACACCTGCCAGATCAAGACCGGTGCTCCCTCCCGTACCGAGCGCGTGGCCAAGTACAACCAGCTCCTCCGCATCGAGGACGAGCTGGGTGTGGCCGCTCAGTATCCGGGCATGGCCGCTTTCAACGTAAAGCGCTGAGAACCAGAGCAAATCCCACCGGCACAGCCCCGCGCTGTGCCGGTTTTTGCGTTGTGTCAGAAAATGCATAAATAGGGTAGAGGGAGGGCATTAGCCCTCGCCCCTCCCATTGCACCGTACATACCGGTCTGGTATACGGCGCTACATCGTAACATGGGTTCAAGTATTTCTCAGGTAATAAGCGAGAGGATCGACCAGTCCAGGTCGGTTCTCTTTCTTATTTGGCAAGGAAAGAACTTTCTGGCTCAGCAGATAGTTGATACTAATCTCAAATAAACTTGCTAAATATATAACGATGTGATATAATACCCC